>NZ_JCACHA010000370.1:0-2645 GCF_059503625.1 Skermanella sp. | reverse complement strand
ATCACCCTGCACACGCCGCTGACCGAAGGCACCCGCAATCTCCTCAATGCGGAGTCGCTGGCCAAGACCCGCAAGGGCGTGCGGATCATCAACTGTGCCCGTGGCGGCCTGATCGTCGAGGAAGACCTGAAGGCGGCGCTGGAGAGCGGGCATGTCGCGGGAGCGGCGCTCGACGTCTTCGCGTCGGAGCCGGCCAAGGACAACGCGCTGTTCGGCATGGATCAGGTCATCTGCACGCCCCATCTGGGCGCCAGCACGACCGAGGCGCAGGAAAACGTGGCGCTCCAGGTCGCGGAGCAGATGGCCGACTATCTGGTGTCCGGCGCCGTCGTCAACGCGCTGAACATGGCGTCCGTCTCGGCGGAGGATGCGCCGAAGCTGCGGCCCTACATGGCGCTGGCCGAACAGCTCGGCAGCTTCGCCGGCCAGATCACCGAGAGCGGCCTGAAGGGCGTCACGGTCGAGTACGAAGGCCATGTCGCCGAGTTGAACACCCGCCCGCTGACGGCCCTGGTGCTGATGGGCCTGCTGCGCCCGCTGCTCGACAGCGTCAACATGGTCAATGCCCCGATGATCGCGCGGGAGCGCGACATCGAGATCGCGGAGACCAAGCGCGAACGGGCCAGCGACTATCAGACGCTGATCCGGGTGATCGTGGAGACCGAGCACCGCGCGCGGTCGCTGACCGGGACGCTGTTCGGCGGCGAGAAACCCCGGCTCGTCGGCATCGAGGACGTGCCGATCGAGGCCGAGGTTTCCAGCCACATGCTGTTCATCCGCAACGAGGACAAGCCCGGCTTCATCGGCCATCTCGGCACGACGCTGGGCGACGCCGGAGTCAACGTCGCGACCTTCCACCTGGGCCGCACGGCGCCGGGGGAGAACGCGATAGCCTTGGTCTCGGTCGATCAGCCGATCAGCGACGAGGTCCTGCGGAAGATAGAAGCGCTCCCGAGCGTCGTCAGGGCGAAGGCTTTGAGTTTCTAGCTTGCGGCGTCCCGTTGCGGCGCTTCGGCAGACCGGTCTGGAACGTCGGATGTCGGGCCACTTCAGCCCGCCATCTCTGCCGGCTCTCACCGGTCGAGCTTCGATGCCGCTGGTATCATCCACCTTCCCGTCATACCGGGGCTTGACCTTTCTATCTCCCAGCGTGAGCGCTCTTGGAAAAACTCAATTCTGAGTTCCTGGCATGTGCTTGTTTGACGCCAAGATAAGGGCGTTGGATCGAACGTAACGAACTTGGCTTTCAGGAACCCTTCCTGTTCCATAGCCACAATCCTTTTCAGGATGCAGCGCTGAAGCGCCAACCCTTGAAGCGTCATGTCAGGGGATTACGCCGAAGTTTCGATCACCGACTGCGGCGCCGATACCCTTCGGTCTATTAACGGACTGTTCGGTGGTTCCGGTCGATAATGGAATCATCATCGGTCGGAGCGATGCCTGCGCGATGCCCCGACGCGTCGCATAGGTCGAATAAGGTGATATTTATGACAAAATTCCAACTAGTTCCCTAATATCGAAAGAAGTGTCGACTTCATCCATATTTCGCGTGGAGAGTGCCATGTCCGCGTCAAGAGTATTTGGGACACTGCTGACCGTCTGGTTTGCGGTAACGATGCCGGGAATTGCGGCGGCAGGTACGCTGGCCGCTCCGACCGGACCCGTCGTTCTTACCGTCACCGGGCGTATCGCCAACACCAATGCCGGCAAGACGGCCGAGTTCGACATCGCCATGCTGGAGGCGCTGCCCGGCCGTACCGCCAGGGTGAACACACCTTGGGCCGAAGGCGTCAACGACTTTCAGGGCCCCTTGACCAGGGCCGTACTGGAGGCCGTTGGGGCGGAAGGGGCCAAGCTGAAGGTCATCGCCCTCAACGACTATTCGGCGGAAGTGCCTGCGGAGGACTTCATCAAGCATGATGTGATCCTGGCGCTCAAGAAGAACGGCGCCTATCTGCCGATCCGCAACCAGGGACCGATCTTCGTGATATATCCATTCGATCTCAATCCAGGACTTTACAACGAGGTGTATTTCAGTCGATCCGTATGGCAGGTAAAAAGCATAGAGGTCCAATAGCGGTTCGCCCGCGCTGGGCCTTTATCGAGGGCCTGTGTAACAGGAGGTTGCCGAAAGTGGTGCATTCCTTGCGCGCAAAAGCGCTGCTCGGTCTTAGCGGGATGCTTTTGGTTTCCTGTGTGATCCTGCTGACGCTGCTGCTCGACCGGCAGGCGGAAGTAGACGGCAGCGTCCGCGAGGATGCGGTATGGGCCGTCTATCAGCTTGACCGCGAAACGGTGAAGCTGGATGCGGCGCTTTCGGACTATATGGCGGAACCGACGCCACGGGTGGCCGCGGAGGTGACGCTAAGATACGACATCCTGTTCAGCCGGACGGCCCTGCTCAGGGGAGGCCAGCTTGCGGCGATCATCTCCATCGTTCCGGAAGACGCCGAGCGCGCCTCCCGGATCGTCGATATGATCGAGCAACTGGCACCCAGCGTCGAGGCGCTCGATCCCGCGATGCCGGATCTCGCCGCCTTTCGCTCCGCGGTGCGCGAGATCAGGCAGATGACGGAAAGCCAGCTGGTCCGGATCAACGCGCGCCGCTCGGTCGAACTGGTGGCCTAAGATCGGAAGAGCACACG
>NZ_JCACHA010000369.1:0-2648 GCF_059503625.1 Skermanella sp. | reverse complement strand
CCGACGCCGAACGGGAACAGCACGACGCACAGCACGAAGAACATCACCGCGACCGTAGCGTCCGATCCTTGGCGCAGCGCAAGCCGGAGATCGCGGGAAACCAGCTGGAGGAAGCGGTTCATGGTTCGAATTCCTGGCCGTCGTGGAAGTCGCCGTCGTGATCGTGCGCCTCTCCGCCCACGGCGAAGTCGTCCATATGCAGCGTGGCCGCACCCGGTATCGCAATCTCCGCATGGGTCGAGACGACGACGATGCCGCCGCCCCGACGATGCTCGGCGATGGCCTCCTCGAGCTGGCCGATGCCGGCCCGGTCGAGCGCCACCGAAGGTTCGTCAAGCAGCCAGAGCGGCGCCGGGGCCGCCAGGATACGGGCAAGGTTCAGCCGCCGCTTCTGCCCCGCCGACAGGTAGCGCCCCGGAACGTCGGCGATATGCGGCACGCCCAGCCGCTCCAGGGCCGCCATGGCCGACTCCATGGGATCGGCGGCTCCCCCCATCGACGCCCAGAACGCAAGGTTCTCGCGCGCCGACAGCACCGGCTTCACGGCGTCCAGGTGCCCGACATAGTGGACGCGGCTGCGGTGCAGATCGGGGTCGGAGGAAACGGGTTCGCCGTCCCAGCTCATGCCGCCGGAAAAGGGCCGCAGCAATCCCGCCATCATGCGCAGCAGGCTGGACTTGCCGCTGCCGTTGGGGCCGAGCAGCACCAGGGCGCCGCCCGCATTCACGGCGAACGACAGCTCCTGGAACACCAGCCGCTCACCGCGCAGGCAGGTCAGGTCGTTGGCGGCGAAAAGGGGCATCGGGGCTGGACTATCGGCTCGAGCGTTGGCGGGCTGTGTGATCGACGTGCCGTGGTACAGCACGGTACGGCGCCTGCCAAGGTCTACGCGAATTCCGGAAAAGAAAACGGCCACCGCGGGGGGCTCATGCGGTGGCCGGTAGATCCAGCCGGGGCCGGGCTGGTTGACGCCCTGAAATAAGGACGCCGCTGTGAAGGGCATTTCGTTCGCCTTGCGGCTTACGCTGTAGGGGCGCCCTTCGTCTGAACAAGCATATAGGTGCCGACTGTGGCAAAAATTAGATGTCGCACCAGGCGTTTAACCCTCCCCTTCCGTCGCTTCCAGAAAACTCAAGGAAAAAGAGGGAGTTACAGGAAGGCAACAAAACGTTCCGCATGCGGATTAATACTTGTGGGTGAAACCGGTGTCTTATTCAGCTCCTCTTCGCCGCTGCGGTCACGTCGCCGATGCTCCTATACGACCCGCGATTGACCAGCATGTCGCGCGCCAGACGCAGCGCCCGCGTCTCGCAGGCGGCGCGGACATTCGGATTGGCGATCGTCTCCAACTCCTCGATATGGGCGAGGCCCAGGATGCGCCGGATCATCTTGGCGGCGGCGAAGCCGACCGAATCGGCGAACAGCCGCGCCGTGTAGTCCGCCCGCACCCGCCGCAGCGCCGCCTGCCCCTCCGCATCGGCGAACAGATCGGCGGGATATAGGTCACCCCCATGATGGTCCCGCCACAATCCCAGGAAGATGCCCTCGAACTTGGTCCAGACCTGATCGACCTGATCCAGGATCCAGCCCCGGTAACCGTCGCGCTGCGACGGCTCGGCCTCGTGTCCGGCCTGCGCGAAATAGGCCAGCAGCAGGTTGCCGATTACCGCGCCGATGTCGAACCCCATCGGGCCGTAGAAGGCGAATTCCGGGTCGATCACCTTCGTCTCGGTCGCCGTCACCATGATCGATCCGGTATGGAGGTCGCCGTGGATCATGGCTTCGGCCGAGCACAGGAACTTTCGTTTCAGCTCCGAAACAGCCGCCTTGGCGGCGGTATCCGCCCGGAACTCCTCCGCGATCCCGTCGAGCTGGGGCGACGTCCAGCGGTTCAGTTCCGCGACCCGGTACGGATCGGTGAAGATCAGGTCCTCGGTGATCTTGCAAAGCGCGGTATTGCCGCAGAACACCGCCATCCGCCGTTTCTTCTCCGCCGCCGGCAGCGCCAGATCCGATGTGTGGAAAAGCGTGTGCGCCATGAAATGCGCGATGTCGCGGGCGAAGTACGGGTAGCGGATGCCGGCGGCCAGACCCTTCCGCATGATCACGTGGGGCCGCAGAAGCTCCATCACCGTCAGGGCCATTTCGTGATCGTAATGATAGATCCGGGGCGTTTGCGCCGGCGCCACCCGGCCCTGCTCGACCAGCGCCTCATGCTCGAAGAAGGCGCGGCTGAGCGGCAGCGGCCAGCTCTCGCCCACCAGCCGGACATAGGGCAGCGCCTGCTTGACCGCCACGCCGCCCGCCGGTCCCGTCACGATGAAGACGAGGTTGAGGTTGCCGTCGCCGACCTCCCGCACCTGCCATTCCTCCGGCCTGCCGCCCAGACGCGCCGCGACATCGCCCGAACGGGCCAGATAGGCGGCCAAGGTACCGTCATCGAGGGGGCGATAGCCGGGGGGAGTTTCGAGTTTTTCCGGGGCCAGCGTCACGGGGGCTTCCTCCTGCTCGACGTGTTCTTATGGTTATGGGGCGGAGTGTTCCGCATTCGCCGAAACTTGGCAACTGCAACCCGGCCCTTCCCAGATTGCGGGGTGGCGAACCTCCCGGTTCGCGCTATGACTGCGGCGCAAAGACGTTTACGGGCA
>NZ_JCACHA010000368.1:0-2651 GCF_059503625.1 Skermanella sp. | reverse complement strand
AACTACCTTGCCAACTCAGGCTACGCGTTCGACTAAACCTGAAATGCTCTAGATCCACGTGAAGCGGGCGAAGGAGTTGGAGCGGGAGCGCGCGTTGCTGGACACGGACTAGGCGATGAACTGGAAGCGTACGGAGCGCATCTGGCGAGGCGAGGGGCGAAGGTCCTGCAGAGCCAGCCGAAGCGCGGCAGACCGGCCAGAGGCAGTGCCTCTGACGGCTCCTGCGTGCGGCTGCGGCCGGGGATGGGCGAACCATGCCTGATGGGATGGACGGTCCCCGCTTCCTCGCACTGTCTGTGGCAAGCTGGCCACGGTGTATCGAAGCCTGAGGGGAGGCGGCCATGCAGGTAGCGACGGTCGGTCTCGACGTCGCCAAACAGGTGTTTCAGGTCCATGGGGCGAGACCTACCGGCAGAGCTCCGCGGCACCGGCCAGAACGGCCGGACTACGGGGACGGCAAGCTTGCCTGTCTGATCATAGAGGATGGCGAAGACGGTCGACGCGACCAGGATTGGAACAGCTCGGTACGCTCACCGCACCCCGAAAGCGTATTTTTGTAGGAGACCCAATCCGTGGAACCTATCCAGGCCCGCCTCCACAAGGGCGCAATGACGTCATCGAGGTCCTCATCAAGGAAGTGCGCGACGGTCGAGCTCTCCTGCGGTATGTCCAGATTGTAAGACCGTGGCGCTGCCGCATGGAGCGATGGGTCAGCGTCCCTTGGCCGCCCCACAGCCGCCGCGGCGCTCAGCGCCGCCGCCAGATTTCAGGGTCGATCTGCCCGGCAAGCTCCGGCATCTCGCTAGCTAGGAAGAGCGGCTCCTCCCCGCGGTGCCGCTTGGAGGCGTAGTCGCGCGCCAGCCGCACAACGAGGCCAGAGAGCAGTAGGATCGCAACCAAGTTGATCGTCGCCATCAGCCCCATGGAGGCATCGGCCGCATTGAACACCGTCGCGACGCTCTCCATCGCCCCCCATATTACCATCGCCAGCACGCCGATGCGCAGCGTGACAAGCCCGGCACGATGGCCGAGGCCCAGGAAGACCAGCGCGTTCTCCGCATAGGCGTAGTTGCCGATAATCGAAGTGAAGGCGAAGAACAGCACCGCGATGGCCACGAAATACGGGCCGACGGCACCGATATGCACACCCAACGCTTCCTGCGTTAGCTGCGTGCCGTTGGCCTCGGTGCCCGTTTGCAACACGCCCGAGAGCAGGATGAGCAACGCGGTCGCAGTGCAGATCACCAGGGTGTCGATGAAGACGCCGAGGGACTGCACTAAGCCCTGGCTGGCCGGGTGATGCGGGTCGGGCGTCGCTACCGCGGCGATGTTGGGTGCGCTGCCCATCCCTGCCTCGTTTGAGAAAAGACCGCGCTTGACGCCGTTTAGCATCGCGGCCGCCATGGAGCCTGCGACGCCGCCTGTCGCTGGCTCCAGCCCGAAGGCGGAACGTACGATCAGCGCCAACATCGAGGGTACTTCTGTGATGTTGGCCACGACCGCATAAAGCGCGACCGCGATGTAACCCAGCGCCATCACGGGCACGATCACCTCCGCCGCGCGGGCGATGGTCGCGATGCCGCCGAAAATGATCACACCGGCCAGCGCGGCGAGCGTGACCCCGGTGGCGAGCTTGGGCAGGCCGAAGGCACCCTCCATCGCATCGGCGATGGAGTTGGCCTGGACTGCGTTAAAAACCAACCCGAAGGAAAGGATCAGGCAAACGGAAAACAATCCGCCTGCCCAGGGCGCGCCGAGCCCGCGTGCGATGTAGAAGGCGGGACCTCCGCGATAGCGCCCCTCCTCGTCGCGCACTTTGTAGAGCTGGGCAAGTGTGCTCTCCGCGAAGGCTGTAGCCATGCCAAAAGCCGCGACCATCCACATCCAGAAGATTGCGCCAGGTCCACCAAGCGTCAGCGCGACCGCGACTCCCGCAATGTTCCCGGTGCCGACGCGGGAGGCGAGGCTGGTGCAGAGTGCCTGGAAAGGGGTGATCCCAGCCCGGTCTGCCTGCTTGGCGCCGGTGATGTTGCGGATCATCTCCGGGAAGTGGAAGATCTGGATGAAGCGTAGGCGTAACGTGAAAAAGACTCCGACCGCGAGCAGTCCATAAATCAGCACGTAGCCCCAAAGTGCTGTGTTCACCAGGTTGATCACTGTGTCCATGCGAATGCTCCGGTCCTGGCGGCGGCACAGCCTAGAGCCCCCCTGGCTTGGCCGACCTGGCCCCGGAGGCAACCGCGACTGCCGCTCGATGGCGAGCGGTCAACCTAACGGGATCAGGGCTCCAAAAACGTGCGGTCGGGAAGATAGTTCGGAGCGCCCAGCGTGGCCGCCAACGGAATGTCAAACCGAAAGACCAAGTTGCTTTGCATCTGGTAAGGATCTGACACTCATCGCGGAGCTCAGCCCCCTCGAAAAAGGAAACAGGGAAACTCTCGATTGCTCGCTAATGCCAGCACTCGCATTAATCCGGGGATAAGAGACGGAGGAGATGGTCCGCCTATGCAGCTTCCAGCATGGCGAACACGGCGGTGACAAGACGAAGCCGGAGCAGACGACTGCGGCGGGCACAAGAGCGGAGGAACTTACAGACCTCTCACCTCGACTTTGGTCATTCAAGCGGCGTGGCAGAGGGCATAGGTGATGCT
>NZ_JCACHA010000367.1:0-2652 GCF_059503625.1 Skermanella sp. | reverse complement strand
CCTTCATGGCGGCCGGTTTTCGAAGCGTCAAGCTCCGGAAACATCCTGATGGACGCAACCATACTGCCTGGAGGCATCCCAGGAAATACCGTTATGTCCTTGAAGCGATTGCCGGCGCGACACCGCACCGCATGGCGGTCCGTATCCAAAGGAGTAGTCAAGCGGCCGAAGACATCCCCTCGCATGCAGGAAGGCCGGGCGGAACATGGCGGGCAAGTTCGACGCGGCGATCAAGGACCTGATGTGGCGAGGCATGCCGGCGCTGCTCGGGCTGCTGGTGAAGACGCCGGTCGCCCGGATCCTCAGCCCCGACTTCTCCGTGGTCAAGGAGCGCCGGCCCGACCTGCTGGCCGAGTTTGTCGACCGGGGTCTGCTGCACCTGGAGTTCCAGGCCCACGACGTCCGGCGGTTCAAGTGGCGGATGCTCGACTACTACGGCGAGTTCGGCAACCGGTACGACGGCGTGCCGGTGACCCAGATCGTGATCTACCTGGGCGAAAAGCGCAGCCGGATGGAAACCACCATCGACCATCCGAATCTGAACTACAGCTTCGAACTGATCCACATCTCCGACATCGACCCGACGCCCCTGCTGGACAGCCCGTCGCCCGACGACGCGGTGCTGGCAATCCTGTGCCGGAACGGCAATACTCGCCAGAACATCCGGCGCATATTGATGCGCTTGGCCGAACTCGATCCCGGTATGCGGCGCGACGCCGCCGCACGACTGGTCATTCTCGCTCAGTTGCGCCGGGCCGTCCCGGCTGTTGTGGAAGAGGTGGAAGCCATGGGCAACATCACGTTCGACATCAAGGACCACCCCGTCCTCAACGATATCTTCGAGAATGCGTGATCGAAGGGATCGGCAGGGGCAGGCTGGAGGGGGAAAGCCGCGGTCGGGCCGAGACGCTGCTGCGCCTACTCCGCAAGCGCTTCGGCGATGTCCCCGACGCTGTGGCCGAACGCCTGCGGACGGCAGGGGGCGACGATCTCGACCGGTGGACCGACGCGGTGCTCGACGCACCCAGCCTGGACGCGGTGTTCGAACCGTCGAAGCACTGAGCCGGCGCTGACGGCGGCTCAGGCTTGGAGGATCAGGCGGGGTCGCCTTTCAGGAAGCACTGGTACGCGGTGTTGCCGGTTTCGTCCCAGCAGGGATAGCCCAGATCGTCCAGCCGGCGGCGGAACTCCGCGTGGTCGGCTTCCGGGACCTGGATTCCGGCCAGCACGCGGCCGTAGTCGGCGCCGTGGTTGCGGTAGTGGAACAGGCTGATGTTCCACTCCGTCGCCAGCCCGTCCAGGAACTTCAGCAGCGCGCCCGGCCGTTCGGGGAACTGGAAGCGGTAGATCAGCTCGTCCGCCAGCCCGCTCACGCGGCCGCCGACCATGTAGCGGACATGGAGCTTCGCCATCTCGTTGTCGCTCATGTCGTGGACGATCAGGCCGGCGTCCCGCAGCAGGCCGACGATCTCCGATTTCTCCCTTTCGCCGCCGGCGATCTGCACGCCGACGAAGATGTGGGCTTCCGGACCTTCGGCATAGCGGTAGTTGAATTCCGTGATCGACCGCCGGCCCAGCACCTGGATGAAGCGGCGGTAGCTGCCCGGTCGTTCCGGTATCGTAACGGCCAGCAGCGCCTCCCGGTGTTCGCCGATCTCGGCGCGCTCCGCGATGTGGCGCAGGCGGTCGAAGTTCATGTTGGCGCCGCTGTTGACGGTGATCAGCGCGCGCGAACACGGGCCTTCCCGCTCGACATACTTCTTCAAGCCCGCAAGGCCGACGGCGCCCGACGGTTCGGCGATCGCGCGGGTATCGTCGAAGATGTCCTTGACGGCGGCGCAGATGGCGTCGGCATCGACGGTGACGATCTCGTCCAGCAGGTCGCGGCACAGCCGGAAGGTTTCCGCCCCGGCCTGACGCACGGCGACGCCGTCGGCGAACAGGCCGACCTGATCCAGGACGACCCGGTCGCCGGCCTCGAGCGCGGCGTGCATGCTGGCGGCGTCGTCCGGCTCCACGCCGATCACCTTGACGTCGGGCCGCAGGAACTTGACATAGGCGGCGATCCCCGCCGCCAGCCCGCCGCCGCCGATCGGCACGAAGATCGCCTCGATCGGGTCCGGGTGCTGGCGCAGGATCTCCATCCCTACGGTGCCCTGGCCGGCGATCACGTCGGGGTCGTCATAGGGGTGGATGAAGGTCAGGCCGTGTTCGGCCTCCAGCCGGCGGGCCTCGGCATAGGCCTCGTCAAAGCTGTCGCCGTGCAGCACGACGCCGCCGCCGAGCCGCTCGACCGCCTGCACCTTGATGGCGGGCGTCGTCCGGGGCATCACGATCATCGATTTCGCGTCGAGCTTGGCCGCCGCGAGCGCCACCCCCTGGGCATGGTTGCCGGCGGAGGCGCAGATGACCCCCTTGTCCAGCTGGCAGCGGTCCAGCCGGCTCATCCTGTTGTAGGCGCCCCGGAGCTTGAACGAGAAGACCGGCTGAAGATCCTCCCGCTTCAGGTGGACGGGACCGCCGATCCTCGACGACAGGCGCGGCATCGGGTCGAGCGGGCTCTCGATCGCGACATCGTAGACGCGGGCGGTCAGAATCTTCTTCACATAGTCATGCACGGGATTGGGGCTCCTGCCACGATGCGCATCGCTG
>NZ_JCACHA010000366.1:0-2654 GCF_059503625.1 Skermanella sp. | reverse complement strand
TGGGAGGCGGTGCGGCGGAACAGCGCTTCGATCCGGGGGCGGAACAGGTTTTCCAGGGCGCCGGCGAACAGGATGACGAGGCCCTGGATCACCACGACCATCTCCCGGTTGATCGACGGGAAGTCGAACGCCAGTTCGGAGCCGCCCTGATAGAGTGCCCCGAACAGCAATGCCGCCAGGACGATGCCGATGGGATGGTTGCGGCCCATCAGGGCGACCGCGATGCCGACGAAGCCGACGCCGCCGGTGAAGCCCAGGATCAGGCGGTGATGCACGCCCAGCACCTCGTTCAGCCCGACGAAGGCGGCGAGCGCCCCGGACAGCGCCATGGCGAGGACGATGTTGCCGGCCGGCGAAATGCCGGCATAGACGGCGGCGCGCTCGTTCTGGCCGACGGTGCGGATCTCGTAGCCCCAGCGGGTGTGCCAGACGAAGACCCAGAACAGGACGCAGCAGACCAGCGCCCAGACGAAGGACAGGTTGAGCGGAGAGGCCGGGATCCGGAGCCCTACCCAGCCCAGCGCCTGATGCATGAAGGGCAGCCAGGCCGTTTCGGCGAACTGGCGGCTTTCCGGCGATTGCTGGCCCGGTGCTATCAGCACGTCCACCAGCAGCCAGGTCATGATCGAGGCCGCGATGAAGTTGAACATGATCGTCGTGATGACGATGTGGCTGCCCCGGCTCGCCTGGAGGTACGCCGGGATGAAGGCCCAGGCGGCCCCGCCGGCGGCGCCCGCGACGATGCCGAGCAGCGCCACGACCGGCCAGGGCAGCCAGCCTAGATAAAGGGCGACCAGCCCGATGGCGAGGCCGCCGATATAGGCCTGTCCTTCGCCGCCGATGTTGAACAGCCCGCAGTGGAACGCCACGGCGACCGCCAGGCCGGTGAAGATGAAGTTGGTCGCATAGTAGAGCGTGAAGCCGATGGCCTCGGGATAGCCGAACGAGCCGTAGAGCAGGACCTGCATCGCGGCGACCGGGTTTTCGCCGATGACGAGGATGACGAGGCTGGACACCAGCAGCGCCGCCACCAAGTTGAGCAGCGGCAGCAGGGCGTAGTTCACCCATCCCGGCACCTCCCCCGGCTGCCCGAACCCTTTAACCTTGCCTGTGGCCGTCGTTCCGGATGTCATACCGAACGCCTGTCCCCGATCGTGGTCTCTTCAGCGAACCTGTCCCGTTGGAACTTGCCCGGTTGATGGGGCGGAGGCAAGGCGGATGGGCCGGGCCTCGTGAGTGATTTCTAAACTAATCCTTATGGTATAGAAGTTCCTCGCGGTTGAACGGGAACAAGGAGAGGGCCGATGCCGTCCGATGCGGGTGTTGTTCCCAAGGGGCTCGCCGGCCCCGGCGCCGCCGCCTTGTTGGAGACCGACATGTTCCGGCCGGTCTACCGGCCGATGCAGGGCGACCGATGGCGGCTCGATGTCGTGCCGATGTGCATGGCGCCGGGATACTGGAACGGACCACGGCTGGTCACCGACATGGCGGCGCTGCTGCGGGTCGAGGACGAGGGCCGAACCGTTCGGACTTGGATGTCGATGACTCCCATGGAGATCGAGAGCCAGGAACTGGGCTGCCGCGCCGCCGCCGGCCATACCGTGGTGATGGGGCTGGGAATGGGCTGGGCCGCCGCCAACGCGGCCTTGCAGCCAGAGGTCACCGCCGTGACTGTGGTCGAGTTCGACCCCGAGGTCATCGCGATGATCGGCGAGACCGGCGTCTTCGGGCAACTGCCGGAGGGCGCCCGGAGCAAGGTAACCATCGTTCGGGGCGACGCGCTGGCCTATGTGCCGGATACTCCGGCGGATACCCTGCTGGCCGATATCTGGCCGTCGATCAACGGCCCTGGGCGGGCAGGGCAGGTGCATGCGATGCGGGCGAATACAAGAGCTGCCAGGGTCTATTTCTGGGGCCAGGAGATGGTCATCGCCGGAAGGGCGCGGGCACTTGGGCTGCCGCTGGAACCCGGCGACGCGGGACGGGCCAGCGTGGAACGGGTCGTCGCGGAACTGGGATTGCCGCTGATCGGGCCGGAACTGCCGGACTATCCGGAACGGGTGGCGCTGGCCGCCGCCCAGTGGCTGCACGACGCCTGAGACCATGGCCGCGGAGCAGGTGTCCATGCCCGATCAGGAAGCGGCCTTAACCGCCGTTTAACGGCATCATGCTATCCATATGACCTTGCCAGTGTAACAATCTTGCCGAGGGTGGCGGGCCGACATCAGGACGACGTGTGGGAGATGAGTGAAGAATCGGCGCCGGGAAAGCCCTGGAAGAAAAAGCTCCTTGCTTGGTGGGAAGGCTACGACCTGCCGGAGAACAAGGACGACAAGCATGAGCCGGAACCGCCGGTCGCGGCGGCGGTCCCTGCGGGCAACAAGCCGGTCCTGACCGGCGTCACGTCCCGGCTCGGAAAGCCGCTGTGGTCGGCAACCCGCATCGAGGTGGTCGAGAAGCTGTGGGGCGAGGGTTTCACCACGCCCGGCGGCGACGACTACATTCCCCAGCTGGTCAAGCCCCTGGGCCTCAACCCCGCGATGAGCGTGCTGGATCTGGCGGCTGGCCTTGGAGGGGCGGGGCGCAAGATGGCGGCCCAGTACGGCTGCTGGGTCACCGGCATGGAGGCGTCGCCGGTCCTCGCCAAGGAGGGC
>NZ_JCACHA010000365.1:0-2654 GCF_059503625.1 Skermanella sp. | reverse complement strand
GCGTCCAGGGTGAAGAGGCCGGCGTCAACACCGCTGAGCGTGTACGCGACTGCGTTCTCGCCGGCGCTGGCCTCGGCGGTGTAGACCGGACCGGTATCGTTCTCGGCGAAGACAGCCGAAGGGCCTGAGGTGATGACCAGGGATCCGCCGGTGTCCGCCCCCATCCAGGCACCGCCGGTCGGACCCTTGGCCGCAATCGTGTAGGTGCCGGTGGCAACCGGATCATAAGCCGTCACCACCACGATGTAGTGGGTGAAAGGCTGCAGCTGGATATTCGGGATCGTCGGCTTAAAGTTATCCGCTGACGTATCGTCGTTGGCGTAGATCAGGTTGTTCAGCGGGTCTTCAGGGTCGAAGCTCGCCTCGTACACCGCCATGAAGACATCGCTGAAGTCGAAGGATGCGTCGGGAATATTGGCTGCCGAAACGGAGAAGGTGAACGAACCTGCCAGGACCGGGACAAAGACCGCGGTCGCGTAATTGTAAAGGTAGGGAGCGGACTCACTGATCTCATTGCCGGTATAAACCGTAACGGTGTCCGCGGAACCAAACTCATCCACCATCGCGATGTCCGCAGGGGTCCAGGGCCTATAGTAGGCATCGCCGGTCAGCTGTCCCGATATGAGCGTCGTGGTCGCAGCGGCGCCGTCGAGGATCAGCGTCTGATCGGCGGTGGCAGTGTTGCCGGCTGCGTCGGTGGCGGTGGCCGAGACTTTGTTGGCACCGCCGAGTTTGAGCGTCAGGGTGCCGGTTTCTGGTATGGCCGCGCCGAGGTCGAGGCTCCAGGCTCCGTCGGTCGCGACCAGGGAATAGGTCGCACTTTCTACTGTGATGGTGACGATGGCGCCGGTTTCGGCCGTGCCGGTGATGACCGGTATGCTGTCGCTGGTCAGCGTTATCGAGGTGATCGCCAGAGCTGGGGCGGTGGTGTCGATGGTCAGCTGCTGGGTAACGACCTCGGCCTCTTCCCCGGCGATGCTCGCCGAAACGGTGTTGGCGCCATTTAGATCGAGCGCCAGGGATCCGGCGCGCGGCACTGCGGCTCCCAGATCGAGGCTCCAGGTGCCGTCGGTGGCGGTGACGGCGTAGGTCGCCCCCGCGACCGCAATGGTGACGACGGAGCCCGCGGTGGCGGTGCCGGTTATGACCGGCGTGCTGTCACGGGTCAGCTCTCCCGAGGTGATGGTCGGTGCCGCGCCCTCGAGCACGTTGGTAACCGTGATGGCGATGTCCTGGGTGTCCTGGCCGCCGGCCCCGGTGGCGGTGACGGTCACGTCGTAAACGTTGTCGCCGCCGCTGTCGGCAGGTTTCTCGTAGTCGGGTGCCGACTTGAAAGTCAGGATGCCGGTGGTGGCGTCCAGGGTGAAGAGGCCGGCGTCAACACCGCTGAGCGTGTACGCGACTGCGTCCCCGCCGGCGCTGACCTCGGCGGTGTAGACCGGACCGGTATCGTTCTCGGCGAAGACAGCCGAAGGGTCCGAGGTGATGACCAGGGATCCGCCGGTGTCCGCCTCCATCCAGGACCCGCCGGCCAGACCCTTGGCCGCAATCGTGTAGGTGCCGGTAACGTCCGGATCATTGGCCGACACCACCACGATGTAGCGGGTAAAGGGTTCGAGAAAAACGTCGGGAATGGTGGGCCTGTAGTCCTGCGCTGACGTATCGTCGTTGGCGTAGATCAGGTTGTTCAGCGGGTGTTCAGGGTCGAAGCTCGTCTTGTAGACAGCCATGAAGACGTCGGAGCTGAACAATGCGTCCGGTATTTCAGCCGCTGAGACGGTGAAGGTAAAGGGGCCCGCCTTTGTCGGCGTGAAGGTCGTCGCCGCGTAGGAGTAAGCCAGATCAGAGGTGGCGGTGATCTGATTACCCCGGTAGACGGTCGAGGTGGCATCGGCACCCTGTCCGCCCGCGAGTGCCAGATCGGCCGGTGTCCAGGGCCGGTGATAGGTGCTGCCGCCCAGCACTCCCGACGTCGTCACCACGGCCGGGACCGACGGGTCGATCGTCAGCGTCGCGGTTGCCGGGACGGCCGAGATGTTGCCTGCCGGATCGGTGGTGGTCACCGAGATCGTGTTGGCGCCACTGGGGTCGAGCGCCAGGGTGCCGGCAACAGGTGTGGCGCTGCCGAGATCGACGCTCCAGACGCCGTCGCTGGCCTTGGTGGAATATGTTGCACCCGCCACCGTGACGATGACGGTGGAGTCGGTATCGGCGGTGCCGGTGATGATCGGGGTCGTATCGCTGGTCACCGGCGCCGAGGTGATCGCCACGGCCGGAGCGATGGTGTCGATCAGCAGTGTCTGTGTGGTGGAGCTGGTGTTGCCCGCCGGGTCCCTGGCTGTCACCGAGATGCTGTTGGTGCCGTTGTTGTTGAGTGCCAGGATGCCGGAAAGCGGCACTGCGGATTCCAGGTCGAGGCTCCAGGTGCCGTTGGTGGCGGTGAAAGAATAGATCGCGTCCTCCACCCTGACGGTGACGACGGAGCCGACCTCAGCGGTGCCGGTGATGATCGGGGTCGTATCGCTGGTCACCGGCTTCGAGGTGATCGCCAGGACCGGCGCGGTGGTGTCGATGATCAGTGTCTGACTGACGGTTTCGGTGCTGCCGGTCTCGCCGACGCTTACGGTGACGCTGTTGGCGCCGTTGGGATTGAG
>NZ_JCACHA010000364.1:0-2657 GCF_059503625.1 Skermanella sp. | reverse complement strand
AGAGCGAAGCGGCAGCCGACAAGCAGGCGCGTCTATGTCGGCTGCCGCTTCGCTCCAGACCGACCTACTGCGGCTTGCCCTATTCCAGCCTGAACGTCAGCCGGTAGCGCGTTCCCGGCGGTGGTTCCATCTTAAGCTTCCCGGACACTTGCCGCACCAGCCGGTCCACCAGCATCAGCCCAAGGCTGCTGCTGCGCTTGGGCGGAACGAAACCCGGTCCTGTATCCTCGACCGTCAGAACGACGGTGTCACCTTCCCGCACCAGCCCGACCCGCACCGAGCCTTCGGCGTCATCGGGGAAACCGTGCTTGAAAGCGTTGGAGATCAGCTCGTTGGCGATCAGGGCCAGCGGAACTGCCGCATCCATGCTGACCGGCACCGGATCGGTCTCGACGACCATGGCGACCCGATCCTCGTTATGTCCATAGGCGTCGTGCAGGTTGGCCGTCAGGGTCCGCAGGACCTCGGCGAAGTCGATATCCGCCATCGTGGTCGAACGGTAGAGCAGCTCATGGATCGTGCTCATCGCCGAAACGCGGTTCAGGCTTTCCCGCAACGCGTCGCTGCCGACTTCGTCGCGCAGCCGGCTCGCCTGGAGGCGCAGCAGGCTGACGACGACCTGAAGGTTGTTCTTGACCCGGTGATGGACCTCCTTGACCAGCACCTCGCGCTCGGTCAGGGCCGATTGCAGGTCCTGATTGGCCCGCATCATCTCGGCCTCGACGCGTTTCTGCTCGGTTATGTCGCGGACGACCGCGACCAGATGCAACGGGCGGCCAACCGAGTCTTGCACGACCGAAACGCTGTTATGGACCCAGACGACGGTCCCATTCGGGTGCAGGTAGCGCTTCTCGAGCTGGTAGTCCTCACCGGTCGTCCGCGCCCGCTCCAGCATCGCCATGTTGTTCGGCACGTCGTCGGCATAGGTGATGTCCTGGGTTCTGAGCGTCAGTACTTCCTCCCTCGGCCGGCCGACGATCTCGCAGAAGCGGTCGTTGATCATCAGGAAGCGTCCGGTCAGGTCGATCTCGGTGACGCCGACGATGGCTTGCCGGAAGATTGCCGAGAATAGGTCTTCGCTGCGACGCAGCGCCTCTTCCGCCTGCTTGCGGTAGGTAATGTCGTGAACGACGAGGACGGCGCCGTCCACCCTGCCGTTGCTCCGGATCGGCGCGATCGAGCATTGAACATGAATCGGCGTGCCATCCCGCCGGTAGAAGATGTCCTCATGCTCGGTCAGGGTTTCTTCGCTGCTGAAGACCCGGCCCAGCGGACATTCCCTTATATGGAATGGACTTCCGTCGGGCCGCCGGTAATGCACCTTGTTGTGAAGGATCTCGCCGATCAGCTCGCTGGATTTCCAGTCGAACATCCGCTCGGCCGCCGGATTGACGAAGGAGACCCTGCCTCCGGCATCCATCAGGAACATCCCTTCCACGGCATTGTCGGTGATCGTCCGCATTACCCTCAGCTGCCGCCGTGCGTCCTCCTCCGCCTCGAACCGCTCCGTGATGTCGACGCAGCTTCCGGTATATCCGGTGAACTGACCGTCCGGGTCGAAACGCGGCTTGCCGCTGTTGAGCATCCAGCGCCAGATCCCATCATACCGGCGCAGGCGGAGCTGGATCTGGAATGGCTGCCGCGCCGCGAACGCCGCCTGAGCGGCTTCCAAGGGTGCCAGATCTTCCGGGTGCAGTGATTCTCTCCACCCTTCGCCGGCCTCCCTTTCGGCAGGCCGGCCGGTGAATTCCAGCCAAGCGCGGTTGAAATAGATGCCGCCCATCGAAAGATCCGACATCCAGATCAGCACCGGAGCGCTGTCGGCGAGAGCGCGGAACCGCTCCTCGTCAGGCCCCAGCGTCTCGGTCATCGCGTCTCGCTCGGTTCTGTTTCCTGGCTTCCCGGCTGCTCGCCCGGTTCGGCAGCAGTGTTTTCCATCGCCTCGGCTTCGGCGCCGGATGCTTCTTCCACGGTGTCGCCTTGGCCGACCGGATCGAAACCCGCCGCTTCCGCCCCGGTCGAAGCCTCCAGCGGCGCATTCCCTTCAGGTGCTGCGGGCACCGGATCGGCTTCCGGCATCGCCATGCGCTCGCGCGCGGGTTCCGCCGTCGTCCAGACCGCTCCGTCGTGGAAGGCGGACAGCAGGACCAGGCTGCGCCCCGACGCCTTGAAGCTGCCGTCCGCTTTCAGCATCTGGGTCTTCTTGTCCGGATGCGCCGTGTCCATCAGGGTCTGCCAGCCGACCACGCCGGGGACGCTCGGTACGGTGAAAGGCAGGTCCTCGTGGTAGGAATTCACCACCAGCATCAGGATGTCGCCGGGCTTGTCGGTCCGTTGCTGAAGGCCGGCGGCCACCCTGCCGTCCAGCAGCATGCCGACGCAGCGGGCCATCGGGTCCTGCCACTGCTCCGGGCTCTTCTCGGTACCGGCCGGAGTGATCCAGGTAATGTCCTTGACGCCCAGTTCGCTGTCCTGTTGCCCATGCAGGAACTTGGGCAGCCCGAGCAGCGGATGGGAGTGGCGCAGGGCCACCGCCTGACGAACGAACTCGATCAGGCTGTAGCCGTCGTCGTCGATCTTGTCCCAGTTGATCCAGGCGATGTCGCTGTTCTGGCAATAGGCGTTGTTGTTGCCGCCCTGGGTATTGCCGAACTCGT
>NZ_JCACHA010000363.1:0-2662 GCF_059503625.1 Skermanella sp. | reverse complement strand
CACGGGTTTGCCGGCGACAGGTGACAGGCCGGGCAGCGATGGGGTAAGTTCAACTGTGACGGGCATAGCAATCCGGATCCGGTGGGATGGGTGTCAGCAGCCGAATCCTAAGCTTGATCAGGGCTTTACGCTATGCCTGCCGGGACTGCCGCGAGATTGGGGGAGCTGGGCTGAACAGGATATGACCGGTCGGTATGTTTCAGCGGCTGGGGAATAAGGATGGGGTGGGTTTTGCGCCTGGTGGAAACCGGTGTGGAGGGGTCGAGCCGAAGCGTCGACGTGATGGTGATCGACCGTCCCGGTGAACTTGGCGACGCCGCAGCTCTGGGCCAGACCCTGGCGCAGGGCAAGCAGCTTATCGCCCTGGTCCAGCAAGAAATCGTTTCAGCCCAAAGCCGGGACCATGCGGCCCGACGTCCGGATTGTCGAACCTGCACCATCCCCTGCCAAGTCAAGGATTACCGCCCGCACCAGATCGCCACCGTGTTCGGTCGGGTCATGCTCCGGCTACCCCGCTTCCGCTGCGCCGGCTGCGGCGGCACGGAGGCTGGTGTCGATTGGCCGTCCCACTGCCGCTCGACGCCCGAGCTCGGCCAGCTACGGGCCCATCTGTCGGCGCTCATGCCCTATCGGATCGCCGCCGGCCTGCTTGAACATCTTCTGCCGGTTGATGCCGGGATCCATCCCGAGACCGTGCGCCGGCGCACATTGCGGGTCGGCGAGCAACTGCGTGACGCAGCGCCAGCCGAGCCGGCAGCTCCGGCGGCGGCGATGACCCTGACCCTGGATTCCACCTTCGTCCGGAGCTGTGAAGACGGTCAGCGCCATCTCGAAGTCCGCCTCGGCAACGTCGAGACATCCCATGGCGCCCGCCAAGTTTTCGCTGCGGTCGCCAAGACCGACACGCCGATCGAGGGGGTGATCCTGTGCAGTCTCAGGGAGGTCGGTCAGACGGAAGATACCGAGCTGACGGCTTTCACCGATGGCTGTTCCGGGCTGCGCTCCATCCTGGTCGAGGCCGGCGTCACCAAGCCGCCGTATCTCGACTGGTTCCACATCGCCATGCGGCTGCAGCATGCCGAGAAGACAGCCAGCAACCTGCCAATCGACACCCCGGAGCGGGAGAACGCTAGATCGGTGATCGTCGCGGAAGTCGACCGTCTGCGCTGGCGCATCTGGAATGGCAAGGGCAAGGATGCCAAGGTCACCCTCGAGCGCGTCCGTTCAGTCATAGCGATCTTCCAGAGCGAGTCCGGTGGCCGAAAGAGAGATCCGCCGTCCCGCCGGTTGTGGACGGCACTGCGCGAGATCGACCGCTATCTGACCAGCCAGAGTGCTTGGCTGGTCAACTACGCCGAGCGTCATCGTGCCGGTCTCCGCGTCGGCACCGCGCTGACTGAAGGCACCGCCAACTTCCCGGTCAACCGCCGCATGAACAAATCGCAGCAAATGCGCTGGTCCCGCCACGGCGCCGATCTCCTGCTCCAAGTCCGCTGTGCCCTCCTCAACGGCAAGTTCGGTCCCGGCTTCGGGCAACTGCTCGACGCCAATCCCCGCGCCAAAACGGCCATCGCGGCTTGACCCCCAATCGCGCGGCAGTTCCCCACGACCCCCACCGATTTCACCGGATGGCCACATAATTTAACGACATCGTTCAGTGCCGATTCTGGTTTGTCAAACCATCAGTTTTACGCCGTCGCCACCCGCTCGTCGGATTGATCGAAAAACGCTGTCAATCTCGATTGCCGCAAGGAGCGAATGCCCTAAGGTGGATCTGAAATCCGGTATGTTGCCGGCACATAGGTGTACGGCACCTGAAGGTAGTTGAAGATCGGAACGTCCAGGTAGGGGCGAAGCAGCTTCGACAGGTTTAGGCCAATGCCGACATAAAGAAACTGCTTTCGAAGATCCACACCGGTCTCGCTGGGATAATCGGCGTAATTGCGAGCACGGAAGCCTACATGTAACTCAAGGTATTTAAAGTATGGGTTTTCGATAAAGTCAAAACCCTCGGCTTTAAACGCGATCAGATAGCTCAAACGGTCATAGTCGGTCGTAACATCAAACTCGTGGTCGCCGCCTAGAAAGGGATTATACTCAACCCGCAGGTCGATCTTCCGGGACAGTTCGGGAGATGACCACAGGAGATAGCCGGCCGCCGCCCCGAGCGTGTTGAACAACATGTCCTGGTATGAAAATCCATAGCGGTTGCTGAACGCGTCCCCGATCTCGATCAATCCCGTGATACCAAGGCTCGACAAGGCTCCCCACTGGATTGCCTGATCCTTGTCGAAATCCCAGCGTACAAACTGGCCGGCGAACAGGTGGCTGAACAGATAACCGGTGTATAAATGCCCCAGTTTGTCAGCCCCACCTTCTTTCGTCTCACGGTCGAACCAGCCCTCACCGTGGAAACGCGGACCGCCAGAGCCATAATCCCAGTTGGCGAAACCCCATCCGAGCACTGCCGCACTGATCCCCAGGTTGAGAGCCAGGGCCTTATCCTCCTTGGTCAAGTCCGACAGCCAACCTGACTTGTCACTGGTCTGTGCCAAGGCTCCTGAACTCAGCAGGCTCACCAGTGCGGCACACACGATACAGCGCGAGGACTTCATCATTCCAAGCCTCGAAACCAAATGATCAGGAATTGTGCAACAAGCCG
>NZ_JCACHA010000362.1:0-2672 GCF_059503625.1 Skermanella sp. | reverse complement strand
CCTGCTCGAAGTAGAGCACGGACATCCCGGTCACGAGCCCCATGCCGAGGACGATTTCCGACGCGATCAGCAGCCTGCCCTGAAGCTGCTCGCTGTCGGCCATGGGCGGCAGCATCCGGGTCAGGGCGGTCGGCCGCTTGGCCTTGAGCGCTCGTTCCTGAAGGAACGCGGCGAGCGCCGCGACCGCCGCCAGGGTCAGCAGCGCGTAGGTCGTGACGGAAACCGTGATGTGGGCATCGACCCAGACGGTGGGCGCCGTGGGGTTGAGCGTGGGATCGCGCGCTTCAGCCGTCGCGGTGGCGAACAATCCGACCAGCAGCAGATAGGGCAGCAGCAGCGGCATCAGCCGCCATCCGGAGCGTGTCGTCAGGCACAAGCCGGTGAACAGGACCATGCACGCCGCTATGCTGACCCAGAGGGTCGTGGAGATCCCCGTGCGCCATGTGCCGTCCAGTTGCACCAGCGCCCACGTGAGCGGTCCGGCCGCCGCCACCGCCAGAACGGCCCAAAAGACCATGTCCGGTCCCCTGCCCTGGCGGAACCCGTCACGGACATAGGCCAGCAGCGTGGCCGGCAGGAGAGCCATCAGGGCGGACAAGTTGAAAAGGACGTTTTGCAGCATGCTGTTCCGATCCTGGTCCCGAAGGCCGTTATGGAATTACGGCGCCCGCTCGAGACGCCATGTCCCCGACGGAAATATAAACGAGACGCTCCGCTTCGGTCATAACTCAGGAGTGCGCAGCCGGAATACAACCTTCAACCAAGCCTGCGGCATTTTTTATCTTTAATGAATCACTCGATCAGGGGAGGCGCATATGCTCTACCTTACGGCACATGTCAGTACCTGGACCCTGCCGACCCACAATGAACCAAAGCCGCACCTCTTCCACGACAGATCCTGCTGCCGCTGCATTGATCTCGCTGACACGCCTGCTGGAACAGGTAACATCGAGAATCAACGCTCTACCTTATACACTGCTTTGCGCCGCAGCCCTGATAGCCGCCATCACGGTAAATGGACTTTGGACCACGCCCGCCCTCGACGCCGTCTGGCTGATCGCAGCGGATATAACCCAGGACCCCTTTCCGAGTACTGCTGACGCCGACTGGCTGCTAAGTTCATGGCTGACACCGGCTCTCGCCTGGCTGGCTGGCGCTACGACAACACCGCGAATGTTCGCATTGTTCTGTGGAGGGCTGCTGGCGGCGTGTTACGCCGCCATGTGCGTCATGTTTCGCTTCCGGGTAGGCGAACCGGCTGCGCGCATCCTGGTGCTGGTTCTGGTCACTTCTCCGTTGGCTACGGTGCTCCTGACCTGGATTGGCTATGGCGATCCGTTGAGCGTCACCCTTGCCTCGGCAATTCTCCTGCTGCCGCCGCTCTGGCTCAGAGGGGCCTGTGCAGCCTTGCTTGCGGCTAACCATGCCGAGCAGGCAATGGTGCTGCTGTCTGTCTGTTTTCTGCTGATTCCGTGCCTCGAAAGCAGCCACACCGGTCGGGCAGGCTGGCGGATGGGCCTGGCCCTCCTTGCCGGTGGATTGGCGGGATGGGGAGGCGTCCATTTCTATCAGTCCGTACAGGGCATACATATCGAATTCAACAGATTCGACTACATGCTTGGAGGCGGAATTAACCGGTACTTCACTGTGTCCGCGCGAAATCCGCAGATGTTTTTGTGGTCTTTCTTCGGTCTCTGCTGGCTGCTGGTAGTTCCCGCCGCCATGACATTGCGCCGACAGGCGGACAATGCCGCCTTAGTGGTTCCGAGGATTGTCCTTACGACCTTGTGTTGCGTCGGGGCGACCCTGGCGACGTTGGATTCCACCAGAGTGTTCAGCATTTTGTCATGGCCTCTCCTGGTAACCTTGTTGGTGCTGGCGGTACGCCAAGGGGCTGGACCGTCGCTGAACCGGCTGGCGGTTTCGGTTTTCATACTGGGTTTGTTCTTGCCGAGGGTCGTCACATGGGATGGACAGGTGCAGGGTGGAACCGCGCCTTACACCCTTGCGTGGGCACTCGAGGCCAGCGGTATCACTCCGCCCGGTATCCTGCCGGAATCACGTCTGGCGCCGTTTCGGGAGGCGCCGGAGCATCGACTTGAGGTCTCGGTGCTGCTACCCGACCATGGTCCGGCGCCGCTGGTCGAACCGGGCCGTGGCCTGTCGTTCACCAGCCAGGGTGGCGAAGACGTCAAGGCATTGCGCAGGGGATGGTCCCTGCCTGAGCCTTGGGGGACATGGTCGGAGCAACCGGCTGCCAGCCTGCGCGTGAGACTGCCTCCAGAGGCAGCATTGACCGGCGCTCTCGACGCAGTCGTCACGGCTTTCCTCGGAAACAGCGGCAATCCGCAGGTCGTCGAGGTAAGCGTGGATGGTCGTCCCGTCACGACGTGGACTTTGACTCAGGGAGAGGCAACCTCTCATCCCATCCCGGTACCTGAGGAAGCCGCCAGGAACGGTGACCCCATATCGATCGACTTCCATATCCCGACAGCACGCTCGCCAGCGTCGGAGAACGTATCGGGCGATCCCCGGAAACTCGGTTTTGGTTTAGTCGCGATCCGCGTCTTGAATGGCGGGCAACCTTGATCCACCAATGCCGACTAACCGTCCGCGCCAGACGGGATCGTCAGGGACTGCTTGGCGGGGCCGCCACGACAGGCTAGGCTGCG
>NZ_JCACHA010000361.1:0-2673 GCF_059503625.1 Skermanella sp. | reverse complement strand
AGCTTGAATCACGCCCATCCAACCGCGCCAAGCCATTCTCAAACGGTCACTTAGCCCGATCCGAATTCATCGCTTCAGCCGCCTCAACGGCACCTGCTCGGCCAGCTTGTTCGATGGCACGTTTGTCGGACTTGCCGGCCTTCAGCGAGCGACGCATTTCGACGGTGGCCCGCTTCGAAGTTGGCGGTAGTCCTGCCGCCGGCGGATACCAGCCGCAGCACCCGCAACCTCTCGATTCGCTATGCTCAACTGTGCGGCTGGGGACATGGCAGATATTTCTGTCCCCATCTTCGGAGCGCCGACGCCCGAACCAATGGCCGAGGGTCTTCGCATGCGCCGGCCTAGCCCGGCCACTGGGCGGTCGGGCCAGGCGGCGATCGATGCCTTCATTGCCGCGAACCCGAAGACCACGCTGCAGGGAAGGTGGCTCGCCGCCAATGCCCCGCCGGCGAGCTGGGCGACAACGCCCTATTGGGGCGTCAACACCTTCCGCTTTCGCGGCGCCGATGGCGAGGTCCGCCCGGCACGCTGGGTGTTCGAGCCCGCGGCCGGGACGCAGCGCCTCAGCGATGAGCAGATGCGCAGCCTGCCCGCCGACTTCCTGGCCGAAGAGCTGCGAGGCCGGATCGCCCAGGCGCCTGCCGCCTTCGACATGATGCTGATCTTCCCGCAGGCTGGCGATGACCTGAACGACCCGACCGTCGCATGGCCCGACAACCGGCCATGCGTGACGGCTGGCCGGCTGACGGTCATCAAAGTCGCACCCGGGCCAGGCGGCGCCTGCGACCGGATCAGCCTCCTGGCACTCGCCAATCAGCCCAGGGTGGAGTTGAGCGACGAGCCGACACTCTGTGCTCGCCCAGCACCCTATGCGGTGTCGCTCTCAAAGCGGATGCGGGCTCAATAACGCCAGGCCAGAGGTCCGCACCATGGATGTGCCCCACCAAGTTGCCAGCGCTTGGCGTACCGCCAAACTCATCCCAAAATCTTCTTTCCGCAGTCCGGTGAGGGCGTCGCAGCTGCGAAGATGCGGTCCGGTCGGGCGGCGACCAACAATTCCGCCAGCGATGTCGGAGTAAACCCCGGTCAGCGTCCGACCCTGAGCTTCGACCAAAGGTTTGGACACTGGCTCACCGTTCCTTTCGTTTTCTAGACTAATCAATCGATTGATAGGTTCAGCCGGGTGACCATGCGCTGCTCGTACTCGGCGCGTTCGCGTGCGAATGCGGTGTAGTCCGCGGGGCCGAGATACTCGTTTGGCATGTCGTTGCTGGCCATGAAGTCTTGTACTCGCGGATGAAGCTGGGTTTTCCGGAAGGCTTGGTGCAACGCCTCGACCACCTCTGGCTCCATGCCCTTCGGCCCGGCTATGCCGTAGGGCGAGGTCACCACCATGCCGTAGCCAAGCTCCAGCAGCGTCGGCGCACTAGGAAAGCTGCGCAGCCGTTCTTTCGTCCATACAGCCAGCAGCCGCAACTGCCCCGTCTCGACAACCGGGGCCCAGGAGTTGGAGTTGGCGATGCAGTCCAGCTGCCGAGCCAGTACGGCAGTGATGTTCTCGGAGGTGCCGCGGTAAGGCACATGCGTCATCTGCACGCCTTCCTTTTGGCAGAGTTCTTCCATGGCTAGGTGGTTGGAGGTTGCGATCCCGGAGGTGCCGTAGGTGAGCTCACCTGGGCGTCTCCGTGCTTCAGCAAACATTTCGGCCAGTGTACTCCAGCCCGAGGCTGGGTGCACCACATGGCCGAAGACGAAGCCCGTTTGCTGCATGATGTAGGTGAAGTCATTCACCGGATCCCAAGTCGGCCGTTTCGTCAGGAAAGGATGCCGGATGACCGAGAGATGGTGATGTGCGATGATGTAGCCGTCGGGTCGCGCCTGGTTGAGCAGGAACTGAGCGGCCAACGTGCCCCGGGCGCCAGGTCGGTTCTCGATGATCAGCGTCTGGCCGGTATCTTGCTGAAACAACTCGCCCTGCAGGCGGATGAAGGCGTCGAGTGTGCCTCCCGGTGCCCAGGGGATCAGGAACCGCACCGGGCGATTGGGGAAGCGTCCTTGGCCGATGGCCGGGCACGCGAGCACCGTCGCAGTAAGCGCGGCACCGACTGCCGAGCGACGGCCGATTGAGGCCATGTTCATCGATTTCATCCTCCCAGCAAGGCTGCCGTCCGGTTGTTCGGACTTTGCTGGACGCTATGTTTGCTCATGGCGGCTTCTAGAACAATATCGCGGCTGCATGCACTCGCATTTGGCGCCGATCAGCAGCAATATGCGGCGGTGGTGCCCGCGCCCATGCCGCACGCCCGGACCAAATCCGGGTAAGCAGTCGGGTCAGCAGCTTGAGATGCCTATCCCAGCCTTTGACTTCTGCGTTGAGCGCCAGCCAGCGCCGGGACATCGCCCGCAGGACTGTTGTGCTTTGAGGTTTTCTCGGCCCGTCAGCGGAACTCGCTGCCGTCGCTTATGGCCCCGTGGAGGACGACCGAGAGTTTCCAAGCTCCGGCGACGGCCACCTTCCTGGTGTCGGACGGTTTAGCCCGCCGTGTCGCCCAGACCTTCAGCGCCGGCGCGCGCGAAACCTGATTGAGGATGAGCCCCGCAGCCTTGTAGCGATAGGTTCTTAGCTCGACTTTGGCCATTCGCGGAGGGTGAGGCGGCGGAGCGAGTGACTGG
>NZ_JCACHA010000360.1:0-2678 GCF_059503625.1 Skermanella sp. | reverse complement strand
CAGACTATCGGATACTGCGTCAATCTGCCGCCGCGACCTGAACCGGTCCTGAAAAGATCGATTCGAAGGCATCTCGCCCGGCCCGTCCACCCCGTCCGGCGGTTACATACCCGGCCGTGGCACCCGGTCGACCGGCCGTTTGACCGGAACGTTCGCTTCGAAGCGGACCACCGGCCTGGCCAGCGCATCGCGGCAACGCTGGCGCGCGGCCGCCTGTTCGAGGCTGGGTTCGCTCTGCCGGAAGGGTGTCTCGAACCAGGCGCCGGCTTCTTCCCATGTCGGGATTGCAACCATCAGCAATGTCTGCAAGGACCGGCATTCGAACGTCTCCACCGCGTCCGAACGGGGTTCCAGGACGGTGATGCCCGGTGGCGTGGGCTGCGCCTCGTCGGTCGCCCTGGCCCGTTCGGCCGGCTCCATTGCTACTTGTGCTTGTATGGGCGAAGAGACGGCCATAAGCGCCGCCGCGCCGCACAAACCGTAGACCCAAGTCCTCATGAACGCCCTCCATCGCCGAATTTTGGTATTACCATCCAAACGTTAAGTGCCGGGCTCCGGTTCCCGAAGCGCTATTCCGGAGAGGCGGCGGAAGCGGGCCGTTAGCGGGTGCGTTTCAACCGCCGCTCGCTTGAGGGCATCCCGTCCCCCTTGCCCTGCGGCCAGATTCGGAGTACGTACCCGCGCGGATTTGAGGGTCGTCAGGCCCGGCCGAAAGTGACCCTCGCTCCCTTGTATAACCATCTCCGCAACACTTGGGGAACGCTTCATGGCACGCAATAAAATCGCGCTCGTCGGCGCCGGCCAGATCGGGGGCACGCTCGCCCTGCTGGCAGGCTTGAAGGAACTTGGCGACATCGCCGTGTTCGACATCGCGGAAGGCATGCCGGACGGCAAGGCGCTGGACATCTCTCAGTCGGCCCCGGTCGAGGGTTTCGACGCCGTCCTCACCGGCGGCAGCGACTACTCGGTCATCGAAGGCGCCGACGTCGTGATCGTCACCGCGGGCGTTCCCCGCAAGCCCGGCATGAGCCGTGACGACCTGATCGGCATCAACACTGGTGTCATGAAAACGGTCGGCGCCGCCATCGGCAAGCATGCGCCCGATGCCTTCGTCATCGTCATCACCAACCCACTCGACGTCATGGTGTGGGTCCTCCAGCAGGCATCCGGCCTGCCCACCAACAAGGTCGTCGGCATGGCCGGCGTGCTCGACAGCGCCCGCTTCCGCACCTTCCTGGCCGAAGAGTTCAAGGTTTCGGTCGAAGACGTGACCGCCTTCGTGCTGGGCGGCCATGGCGACACCATGGTCCCGCTGGTCCGCTACTCCACCGTCGCCGGCATCCCGCTGCCCGACCTCGTCAAGCTCGGCTGGACCACCCAGGAAAAGCTCGACGCCATCGTCCAGCGCACCCGTGACGGCGGCGCCGAGATCGTCAAGCTGCTGAAGACCGGTTCGGCCTTCTACGCGCCGGCGGCTTCCGCGATCGCCATGGCGGAAAGCTACCTGAAGGACAAGAAGCGCGTCCTGCCGGTCGCCGCACACCTGACGGGCCAATACGGCGTCGACGACCTTTATGTCGGCGTGCCGGTGATCATCGGCGCCGGCGGCGTCGAGAAGATCGTAGAGATCGAACTGAACGCCGAGGAAAAGGCTCAGTTCGACAGCTCGGTCGGGGCCGTGAAGACCCTGGTCGAAGTCGTCAAGAACCTGGAAAGCGAGAAGCCCGCCTCCTGAGGCGGCCTTCTCAAGAGGCCGCCGTCCCCGGCGGCCTTTTTCGTGTCACGGCGGGCCAAACGCCGCAGGGGGTTTGGCCTCGTCCGGTTCAAATCCGGTACCGGAGAGTGCTAGACTGAGCGGCCGGCATACTCCGTGAACCGGTTCGAACCGGGGCAGCCAAGTCGATGTCGCGACGCGATGCTTGCCCCCGTCACCAGATAGCCGCCATCAGATAGACGGACGTCCATGAATATCCATGAATACCAGGCCAAAAACCTGCTGAAAAAATATGGTGTGTCGGTGCCGCGCGGCGGCGTCGCCTACACCATCCCCGAGGCCGAACAGGTAGCCAAGGACCTGGGCGGACCCGTCTATGTGGTCAAGTCCCAGATCCACGCCGGCGGCCGCGGTGCCGGGCGTTTCGCCGACAACCCGGAAGGCAAGGGCGGCGTCCGCGTCGTCAAGTCGGTCGAGGATGTCGCTTCGAACGCCAAGGAAATGCTGGGCCACGTCCTCGTGACCAAGCAGACCGGGCCCGCCGGCAAGGAAGTCAAGCGCCTCTATATCGAGGAAGGCTGCGACATCAAGCGCGAGCTGTATCTCGGCCTGCTGATGGACCGCGCCACCTCCCGCGTCACCGTGATGGCCTCGACCGAGGGCGGCATGGAGATCGAAGAGGTCGCCCACAACACGCCTGAGAAGATCCTGAAGGTCGCGATCGACCCGGCCACCGGCATCTCGGGCTTCCATGCCCGCAAGATCGCCTTCGGCCTCGGCCTCGAAGGCAAGCAGGTCAACGCGGCAGTCAAGCTGATCCTGGCGACCTACAAGGCCTTCATCGACCTCGACGCCTCGATCGTGGAGATCAACCCGCTGGTCGTGACCGGTTCGGGCGACATCATCGCGCTCGACGCCAAGATGAACTTCGACGACAACGCCCTGTTCCGCCACAAGGACGTGG
>NZ_JCACHA010000359.1:0-2680 GCF_059503625.1 Skermanella sp. | reverse complement strand
CCCGGCCTGGAAGGTGGCGGCACCGGTCCGCTCGACCATCGCGACGATGGGGTGCCGGGTGTCCTTGAGGCTATGGTCGCAGCGCCGGTCGGCGCGTCTCACCGCCTCGATCAGCGCGGCATGGGCGGGGCTCGCTCCCGTCACTTCCAGCGGGGAGCCGGCCGCGTTCAGCTTCTCCTGGAACCGCAGCAGCAGCAGGGCGCCGACGGTATCGACCGCTTCGAGCCGGCCGAGGTCGAGACGCACGGCCCTGCCCCGCTCGAGCTTGACCGTCTCCAGGTCTGCGCTCAGTTCCCGGGCGGTCGCGATCACCCAGCGCCCGACCGCGGCGAGCGCCGGACCGCCGCGGTCGCCCGGTTCGACGGCCTCGATCCATCCCCCGCCGTTCGCCTGAAGATCCGTCATGACGGGTCACCTGTTTGCATGTGATGCGCCGGCCCACTAGGATGCGGCCCTGATCCGTTCATGGGAACCAGTCACGGGAATTCGCAGGACAGCGATGAACATAAAAGACCATATCCGCAGCATCCCGGACTTTCCCAAGCCCGGCATCCTGTTCTACGACATTTCCACGCTGCTCGCCCATGCCGAAGCCTGGAAGGAAGCCGTCGGCCAATTGGCCGAGGCGGTGAGGCCCTACAAGCCGGACGTCCTGGTCGGAATCGAGTCGCGCGGGTTCCTGGTCGCGGCCCCGCTGGCGCTGACGCTAGGCCTGGGCTTCGTCATGATCCGCAAGCGCGGCAAGCTGCCGGGCGACATCATCGCCCACAACTACGACCTGGAATACGGCTCCGACACGATCGAGATCCAGGCCGATGCGATCAAGCCGGGCGCCCGCGTCGTCGTGTGCGACGACCTGCTGGCTACCGGCGGCACGATGGTCGCCGCCATCAACCTGCTGCGGAGCGTCGGCGCAGAGGTAGTCGCGGCACAATTCCTGATCGAGCTGGCCTTCCTGAACGGCGCGAAAAAGCTCGACGTGCCGGTAAACTCGCTGGTCAGCTACGAATCATAAGCCTTCGCGCCGCTGATCGGATCACAGGACTTCGGCAACCCGCTTCGCAGCGGCCAGCAGCATCCCGTCCTCGCCGCGCCGGGCCACCAGCGACAGCCCGATCGGGCAGCCTTCGATCTCGGCGGCGGGCAGGCTGACCTGGGGCAGCCGGGCAAGCCCGGCGATGCAGGTCATGCTGAGGACCTGGGCACGAAACTGGTTCAGCTCCCCCTGCGGCGTGTTCTTCAGCGGCGCTATGCCGGGCGCCGTCGGCATCAGCAGAAGGTCGCCGCCCGCCAGCAGGCTGTCCATCTGCTCCGTCACGCGGCGGCGGAAATTGGCCGCTTCGCCGGCGGCCTTGTCGGTCACCCGCGACGCCGCCTGGAACCGCTCGGCGACGCCCGGTCCGAAATGCGGCCTGTGGCCGGTGATCCAGGCGCCGTGGGTGCGCCAGACCTCGTGCATCTGCAAGGTGCGGAAAGCGTTCAGCCAGCCCTCGCCCAGCCCATCGCCGCTCAGCCTGACGTCGCGGGGTGAACCCAGCGTGGCGGTGACGGCGTCGATCGCCGGTCCCAGCGCCGTCCTGACGGACGGATCGGTCATGGCGAAGGCGTCCTCCACCAGAAGGAGGTTGCGGGGCCGCCCCTCTTCGTCACCCCGGAGTCCCAGCAGCAGTCGCCCCACCCGTTCCAGCAGGCCGGCCTCGCGGGTGAACCAGCCGACCGAATCGAAGCTGGGCGCCAGCGGCGTGACGCCGTCCAGGGAAATGCGCCCATGGGTCGGGCGGAAGCCGTAGATCCCGCAGAAGGCTGCGGGCACCCGGACGGAGCCGCCGGTGTCCGTCCCGAGCGCCAGCGAAACGGCGCCGCCGGCGACGGCGGACGCCGAACCGCTGGACGAGCCGCCGGGGATGCGCTGCGGCGCCTTGGCGTTCAACGGAGTGCCGTAATGGGCATTCTCGCCGTTGATGCTGAAGGCCAGTTCGTCGGTGATCGTCTTGCCGACCAGCCGCGCGCCGGCATCCAGCAGCGTCTTTACGGCGGGCGCAGTGGCGGTTGCCGGCGGATGGGTCGCCAGCCATGTCGGGTTGCCGGCACCCGTGGCGTGCCCGGCGACGTCGAACATATCCTTGGCCGCGAAAGTCAATCCTGCCAGCGGCCCCTCGGCGGCGCCCGGCACGTCCAGGGCGACGTGAGGACAGAAGGCGCCGAGCCGGTTCCCGTGCAGTCCGTTCATCGGCTCATCCCCGGTCCCCGTCAGCCATGTCCGACCCCTTGCCGCCCGATCGTTCGTCATAGCACCTTACGATACCGGGTACTGGCGGCGCATCAAGCCCAATAGACGGGCAAGTCATCGCCCATTTGGCGGGCATCGGTGTGGGCATAGCCGGATCCGATTACCGGATGCCGGGGCATATGGGAGTAAGCCGCCACCGCCGTTTCTGGCATGGCGTGTGCGAGCGGGTCCTGAAGGGGTGATACCAGGACAGGGGGATAGGCGATGGTTCCACTCGGCTCGACACCGGTAAACCGCTGGCGCGTGTGCAGGGAAACGGTGGACATGGTGCGGCCGCCGCCGACCCCCCATCCCTTGGCCGCCAGGGCCGAGCCGCAGAATATCGTCATCGATCTCGCCCGCACCGCCATCGTCGTGATCGACATGCAGAACGACTTCTGTTCGCCCCAC
>NZ_JCACHA010000358.1:0-2687 GCF_059503625.1 Skermanella sp. | reverse complement strand
CAACCACTCTGGCGCTTGAGGATAGCCTGCGCGAGAAGGAAGCCCTGCTGCGCGAGGTTCATCACCGGGTCAAAAACAACATGCAGGGCACCGTCGGTATCCTGTTGTTCGAACGCAGCCGGATCAGGGACGATTATGCCCGGGAGCGGCTGCGGGTGATCAGTGACCGCATCTCGATACAGGGGCGCGTCCACCAGCAGCTCTATGAGCAGGGTGACCTGCACCGCATCGAGTTCGGGACCTTTCTGACCGATCTGTGCCTGAGCATCATGGCAACCTTCGGCGAGGCGGCTGCCGAGATCAAGCTGAGCGTCGATGCCGACACTCTCCACTGCGACATCGACGTGGCGATGCCGCTTGGATTGATCACCAACGAGCTTGTGACCAATGCTGTCAAGCACGGCTTCAAAGATCATAGGCGCGGTGAGATCACGATCACCCTGAAGCGGCATGACGGTTCAGTGGTGCTGTCCGTTTCGGATACTGGCGTTGGCTGCTGGAAAAGCCACGAGTGCCTGACCGAGATCCCTCTGCAGGACCACGGCATCGGCACCACTTTGATCAAGGAACTGGTCCGGCAGATCGAGGGCGAATTCATCCTGATGCAGGACATCACCGGAACCACAGCAAGGATCCGGATACCGCTCGACGGCTTCCGCTGAAGTTTCAGCCACAGTTTCGTTCCCCGACCTCTGAGTTGCTGCTGAGGCGAACAAGGGAATGCATGCTGATCCGGCGGTATCAAAGTCCAGGGCCAGTTCGCGTGCTGGAAGCAGGTCATCGGTGATGACCTTTGCGTCCACAGCGACGAGGCTTGCGCCACCAAAAGTCACCATCGCGGTCCAAATCCTGAAACCGAATGCTCGACCTTCGAGGCACGAACTCTGTCCACGTCACCTGATCACCGGCAGGGTCAGGGTAATTTCCGGCGCCGCTCTGCTCAGTGCAACATACCTCGTGGAGGACTGGGTGCCCCCGACCGCCTTGGAAGCGGGAATGGCGGTGGGATGTTTCATATTTCAGCTTCCAAGGGTGGTGCGCCCCGCTTCCCCGTCAGGGCGGCCGAGCGCACCACTCGTGGCTGCTTAGAAGAAGGCAATGTCGCCGACTGGACTGCTGCCCTTCACCACGATGTCATGCCAGCCGGCGTCGCTGACGTCGTTCAAGGTGATGACCCAGTCTTTGGTATTGTGCCAGACACTGTACTGCCCTTCACCAGGGGCGCTGGTGTCGCCGGCAAAGGTGTAATTGCCCTTCAGATAAATAACGTCCTCGAGGTCGTTGAAGTCGTGAATGGTATCGGCTTTGAAAGCCCCGCTGTCACCGGTGTCGGCCGCCTCGAAGAAGAACCAGTCCATGCCGGTGCCGCCACTGATCGTGTCGACGCCGGTGCCGGCGTATATGTTGTCGTGACCGGCTTCGCCCCTCAAGTGGTCGTCTCCGGAGCCGCCATACAGCCGGTCACCGTTTTCGCCGCCCAGCAGGTAGTCGTGCCCCTCCCCGCCCCTGAGCAGGTTGTTGCCTGATCCGCCGTAGAGCTCGTCGTTGCCAGTCCAGCCGTCGAGGGTGTCGTTGCCGGTGCCGCCGAAGACTTTATCGTTGCCCGACCCGGCATAGATGTTGTCGCTGCCGGCCCCGCCGTCGAGATAATCGTTGCCGTCGAAGGTCGTGGGACTGGACTTCGAGCCGCCATAGATCCTGTCGTTGCCGTCGCCGCCAAAGACCCAGTCATCGCCCAGTTTGGCGTAGACAGTGTCATTGCCGTCCTTGGCCTCAATGGTATCTGAGTAGTCCGTGCCGTTGATGGTGTGGGGACCGGGTATGTCTGAGATGATCGTCATCTGGTTTCTCTCGTGATGTCAGCTGTTGTGAAAAAGAAACGACATCTCTGCCGTCAATGATACTGGCCGTTCTTGGCCACGTCATCGATCAGAAAGCTAATTCATTGTGGGATTTCGGTATGTGAACTGGTGCACGAAATTTGCTACCGGGTGCAGAATAGACCGCAGCCGGTAGCATTAACTATTTATAGCCGAAGCAGGACGAGCACGGACCCCATATCCTGCATGAACACAATGAAATGGACGTTCCAGCTGGTCCTCCGGAGGGTCTCATGCAGAGACGGGCGACGGCGAAAGAGGTTGCGGAAGCTGCCGGTGTTTCCAAGTGGACCGTCATCCGCGCCTTTACGCCCGGCGCTTCGATCGCCGAGGAAACCCTTGCGAACGTGCTCAGGGTCGCCAAGAAGCTGAACTACTCCCCCAACCTGCTGGCCAGGAGCCTGGCGACTAACCTGACCAACCAGGTTGCGGTCCTGATCGACGACTTCGGCAACCCGCACAAGCTGCCGTTCCTGGAAAGGCTCACCGAAAGGCTTCAAGCGGAGGGACTGGTGGTGATGCTGATCAACATCAACCGGCACTTCGATCACGCCCACGCCCTGCTCAGCGCCGACCAGCGGCAGGTCGACGCTATTGTGCTGTTTGGAACGTCGTTCCGGGACGAGACGCTGCGCGACAAGCGACTTCGGCGGAGCCTTCCGCTGATCGTCCTGGCGCGGGACAGCCAGATCAAGGGAGTTCCTGCGGTCACCTGCGATACCGACATCGCAATGGACGAGATTTGCGCATATCTGGCGACAAAGCCCTACCGCTGTCCGGGGTTCATGCCGGGGCCAGCGTGTTGCA
>NZ_JCACHA010000357.1:0-2687 GCF_059503625.1 Skermanella sp. | reverse complement strand
CGACAGCAGCAAATACGGCAAGGTCGGCACCTTCAACGCCGTCCCGCTGGAAGCGCTGAGCGCCATCGTCACAGACGGCGGTTTGGCCGACAGCGTCCGCGACGCGATCTGCAAGATCGGCATATCGGTGCATATCGCGGAGTGATCTCCGCCACGCCACTAAAATCAAATCCACCGTAATGGGGAGTTCACCCATGAAACTCGTCGTCACCGGCGGCGCCGGCTTCCTTGGCGCCCGCCTGATCTCCACGCTGCTCTCCGGCCAACCTCCCGCCGGGTTCCCACAGTTCGCCTCGATCGTCTCCGTCGATCTGGCGGCGTGCCCGGTCGATGACCCCCGCGTCCAGTCCGTCATCGGCAACATCGCCGACGCCGCTTTCATCAACTCCGTCATCACGCCCGACGTAACGGCCATCTACCATCTCGCCGCCGTCGTAAGCGGGCAGGCGGAAGCCGAGTTCGACATTGGCATGGCGGTAAACCTCGACGGCACCCGGACGCTGCTGGAAGCCGCCCGCAAGCTGCCCAACCCTCCCCGCTTCGTCTTCGCAAGCTCGCTCGCCGTGTTCGGCGGCAAGCTGCCCGACGTGGTGCCGGAGGACATCGCCGTCCTGCCGCAGTCGTCCTACGGCGCTCAGAAGGCGATGGGCGAGCTGATGGTCAACGACTTCTCGCGGAAAGGCTTCATCGACGGCCGGGTCTGCCGCCTGCCGACGATCGTGGTGCGTCCCGGCAAGCCCAACGCCGCCGCGTCGTCGTTCGCCAGCGGCATCATCCGCGAACCGCTGGCCGGCTTCGACAGCGTCTGCCCGGTGCCGACCGGCACCCGCCTGTGGCTGTCCTCCCCCGCCACCGTCATCCGGAACCTGATCCATGCCGGCGCCGTGGACGGCGACAAGCTGGAAGGCCGCCGCACCCTCAACTTGCCCGGCATCTGCGTGACCGTCGCCGACATGCTAGCCAGCCTGGAGCGGATCGGCGGCGCCGAAGCCCGTGCCCGCGTCACCCTGGTGGAGGACGAGCGGATCAAGAAGATCGTGCTGAACTGGCCCGGCGACTTCGACGTGTCGCGGCCCCTGTCGCTCGGTTTCACCCGTGACCAGGATTTCGACAGCGTCGTCCAAAGCTACCGGCAGGATCAGGCGCGCTGACGCAACAGCGTCCGCGCTCAAGCAATCAATAAGTAAAGCCCAAGGAAGTACCTCATGAACGGCGCGGTATCCGCAGTCGGTCCAACGGCCATCTATGGCCTGGCCTTCGCAATCTTCATCCTGATCGTGCTGGTGCTGCGCACCAAGATCCATCCGGTCCTGGCCCTGGTAATCGCGTCGTCGATCTCCGGCATGTCCGCAGGAATGGCGCCCGATGCGGTCGTCAAATCGATCACGACAGGCTTCGGTGCTACCCTCTCGACCATCGGCCTCGTCATCGGCTTCGGCGTCATGATGGGCCGTATCCTGGAGATTTCGGGCGCTGCGGAACGCATGGCGCTCAGCTTCGTCCGCTTCCTCGGCGAGAAGCGCGAGGAATGGGCGATGACGGCGACCGGCTACATCGTGTCGATCCCGATCTTCTGCGACAGCGCCTTTGTGATCCTCAGCCCGTTGGTCCGGGCGCTCTCCCAGAACACCGGCAAGTCGCTGCTGACGCTCGGCATCGCGCTGGCCGGCGGCCTGATGCTGACCCACCACGCGGTCCCGCCGACACCCGGCCCGCTCGGCGTCGCCGGCATCTTCGGGATCGACATCGGCCTGATGATCTTCTGGGGCGTGGTTTTGACCCTGCCCAGCACCTTCGTCCTGATCTGGTACGCCCGCTTCATGGGGCCGCGCATCGAGGCGATGATCGAGCGCGACACCGGCGAAACCCTCAGCGTCGCCTACCAGCAGTTCGCCGAGGCAGAAAAGGCCCGCACGCCGGAACTGCCGCCGCTGTGGCTCTCGGTGATGCCGATCGTCGTCCCGATCGTCCTGATCTTCGTCAACACCCTGATCGGCGGCATCGTCAAGGCCAGCGGCGACGCTGATCTGGCATCGGCCGCCTGGGTCCAGATCGTCGCCTTCGTCGGCAACCCGGTCATCGCCGTCGGTCTCGGCGTTGTCGTGGCGGTCTATGGTCTGGCGAACCGCCGTCCCCGCAGCGAAGTCATCGCGGAGATGGAGAAGGGCGTCGAGAGCGCCGGCATCATCCTGCTGGTCACCGGCGCCGGCGGCGCACTGGGTGCGGTGCTCCGCGACAGCGGCACCGGCCAGTACATGGGCGAACTGGTCGCGACCCTGCCGCTGCCGGCCGTGCTGATCCCGTTCGTGATCTCGTCTCTGGTCCGCCTGATCCAAGGCAGCGGCACCGTCGCGATGATCACCGGCGCCTCGATTTCCGCGCCGATCCTGATGCAGATCCCCGACGTCAACATGGTGTTCGCGGCACAGGCCGCCGCAATCGGCTCGATGGTCTTCGGTTACTTCAACGACAGCTATTTCTGGGTCGTCAACCGCATGCTGGGTGTTAAGAATGCCAAGCATCAGATGCTGACATGGTCGGTCCCGACCACGCTCTGCTGGGGCACCGCCATGGTCACGCTGCTGATCGCCGACGCCGTCTTCGGCTGAGAGTCTTGAATTTCGTAGGTCGGCTAAAGCGAAGCGGCAGCCGACAAGCAGGCGCGTTCATGTCGGCTGCCGCTTCGC
>NZ_JCACHA010000356.1:0-2688 GCF_059503625.1 Skermanella sp. | reverse complement strand
CCCGACAGCCACCGAGGTCACAAGCGATTCAGACAAAGAGAAAACCGCTCTAGGGTAAGTCGGGCGGGCCGTCCGGCGCGGTTGTGTTACATGACATACAAAACAGCGAGAGTAGCGGAGCGTGGGCTTGGTCGTTTTCTTCCAATCTGGTCGCGTCGACCGTCTTCGCCGTCCTTTATGATCATACAGGCAAGCTTGCCGTCCCCGTAGCCCGGCCGTTCTGGCCGGTGCCGCGGAGCTCTGCCGGCAGGTCTCGCCCCATGGACCTGAAACACCTGTTTGGCGACGTCGAGACCGACCGTCGCTACTTGCATGGCCGCCTCCCCTCAGCTTCGATGAACCACTGACCGGCTTGCCACAGACCCCGTTTGAGAATGGTTAGGGGTGCGCGACACGGCGGAGCAGGAGGGCGTCGAGGCTGACGCGGATCATGCTTCGCTGACGTCGCAGCGGCGCTCGTTGTCGCGGACGAGGCGGTGCCAGCGCATCATCCAGCCGAAGGTCCGCTCCACGACCCAACGCCTGGGCAGGACGTGGAAGCCCTTCTGGTCGGCCAGCTTGCGAACGATCTCGATGACGAAGTCGCGGTAGGCGGCCCAGCTCATCAGCTTGCCCCGATAATAGGCGCCATTGGCAAACAGATGTTTCAGCCAAGGCCACCGCTTGCGCACCGCCACGATGATCCGCTCTGCCCCGGCCGCGTCCTGGATATCGGCCGTGGTTAGGTTGACCATGAGCAGGCGGCCATCCGTATCCACGGCGACATGCCGCTTGCGCCCCCTGATCCGCTTGGCGGCGTCGCAGCCCCCGCCTTCAGGCGCGTGCGGCGCTTTCACCGTCTGGCTGTCGAGCACGCCCCCGGTCGGGCTTGCCTCCCGGCCCTGCCGCTCGCGGTCCAGCATCAGCGCGATGCCGTGGATGGTCTGGAACAGCAGCCGCCGGGTGAAGCGCCAGAACCACCAGTACACGGTCTGCCATGGCCCGAAATGCACCTGCAACATCCGCCAGCCGCAACCCGCACGGGCCAGATAGCGGATAGCGTTCAGCATCTCTCGCGTGTCGGCGCTGGGCGGCCTGCCGCGCCCTGCAGGAGGCGGCAGCAGCGGCTGCACCGCAGTCCACTCCTCATCCGTCAGGTCGGTCGGATAGCGCCGCCGACGCTCAAACGCCGCCTGCCGCGCCCGGTGCTCCTTAGTCCACATTCCGCCCATTTGGGCCAGGCTAGAGCCCAAACCACCGCCGATCGGGCATTCTCAAACATGGGGTAATCGGGGCGGGCAGCGTCCCCGACGCCCTGCTGATTAAGATCAGCTTGGGCATGCCATCTCGGGAGGATCCGCCATGGAGCAATATGTTGCGCTGGACGTCTCGCTGAAGGAGATCAGCGTCTGCGTGATTGACGGCAGGGGCGCCGTGACCTTCGAGGGGAAGGTTGCCGCGGAGCCGACCCTCTTGATTGCGCTGATCCGCCGCGAGGCGCCGCAGCTGGTGCGCCTGGGGCTCGAGACCGGCGCCACTTCGCCCTGGCTGTATCATGCGCTCAAGGGGGCGGACCTGCCGGTGGTGCTGATGGACGCGCGGCATGCCCATGCCGCGCTCTCGATGCGGCCGACCAAGTCGGACCGTAGCGACGCTCGTGGCCTGGCTGAGATGCTGCGCATGGGATGGTACCGTGCCGTCACCGCCAAGAGCTTCACCGCACACGAGCGCCTGGCCCTGCTGGCGGCTCGGCGGCGTCTCGTCGAGATACGCGTAGAGCTGGATGGGCAGATCCGCGGCCTGCTGAAGACCTTTGGCTTGATCGTTGGACCAGGAAACACTGATGCCCTCGTCCGCCGCGCCGAGGCCCTGGCGGAGGGTAACGCGACGATCAGCGGCCTGGTGGCCAAGCTCGCCGAGGTGCGGCGGCACGTGGTGGCCCAGGTTGCCGCGTTAGACCGTGACATCCGCCGTCTCGTTCGCCGTGAGCCCGTGCTCAAGCGGTTCATGACCGTGCCGGGGGTTGGGCCCATCACCGCCGTGGCCTTCCTCTCCACCATCGACGACCCGGAGCGGTTCAAGCACGCACGCGATGTCGGCCCCTATCTCGGACTGACGCCAACCCGCTACCAGTCCGGCGAGACAGATCGGCATGGCCGTATCTCGAAGTGCGGCGATGCCTTCACCCGCACCTGCCTATACGAGGCAGCCAACGTGTTGCTGACCAAGGTGCAGCGGTTCTCGCCGCTAAAGGCATGGGGCACCCGCCTGGTGCAGCGCATTGGCGCCAAGAAGGCGCGGGTCGCGGTCGCGCGCAAGATCGCCGTCATTCTCCGCTGCATCTGGACCGACGGCACCGAGTTCTGGTGGAGCCGGGAGGAGGCCAAGATGGCCTGACCCAGCGCCCATCACCCAGGCTCCGCGCTCCGGCGGAGAGGCTGTCTCTGCCGGGACGGTGGGTGGCGGTGACTGCGTAGATCCCGTTGGCCGGTCCGGCATGCCACGCCTGATCAGGCCGCCTCAAACATCGCGGCGCCCTACCCCTGACCCCCATCATGGGGCGGATCACACCGACCCCGAAGAGAACCATGACCCCGGCAGCGGCCAGCCTCCACACCGGTGCTTGACCCGAAAGCCCCGTTTAGAGAACGGGGTCTTAGCTCGACTTTGGCCATTCGCGGAGGGTGAGGCGGCGGAGCGAGTGACTGG
>NZ_JCACHA010000355.1:0-2708 GCF_059503625.1 Skermanella sp. | reverse complement strand
CTCCCTGGGTCTCGTCAGCCTTCATCTGGAACCGGCGCGCCAGTTTGCTGAGGAACTTCGCCAAGTGATGCGGTCCTGCCATCTTGTGCGCAGCGTCCAGTGCGACCATGAGCATACCATCCGTGATTGCGACGGCTGGAAATCCATCACGCTCCAGCTCTATGGCAAACTCCCGTATTCTCCTGGCAATGTCCTCTGTCACAGCTTGATCGGCTATGCTTCCTCTCTGGTGCTGTGTCGTTCGCAACAAACCGCCCCGATTTGACCTCGGTACATTGATAGCTGATGGTCGCTAGCACGATCAACTCTGCCCAGTTTTCCAGCGCTGCGTTATTAGTCGAATTGCTCTTCGCTTCTGGTCTGTCATGCGTCTGCTAAACTCTGAAACCAATATGCCTGTGCGGAGAGCAGTTTGTGGCGAACTCCACGCCAAGGTGGTTCGCCAGGATCGTGTAATCCTGTACGAACTCGGGAAATGGAGACCCGTTGGATTGCCCGAGACCGGTCTGCACCCGTCCCCTGAACGTCATGGTGGTCGAAACAGGATCTGCGTTCCGGGTCCTCAGGCAAAAGAAGCGAGCGCCTGCCAGCGCCACCGGCGGCAGAACCGTCTTTGTCCGCATAGCCTCACGGAAATCCTTGGCAATCCCACGGCTCATCCGAAGGCTTTCCCAGTCGGCGGTCACCTGATCAACCAATTCAACCCAGTACCGACCACTCACCGTTGACAGGAACACCGATGCCCCCTGCTCATTCCCGCTGAGGTTTATTGGCTATGAGCATCAACAGGATACCTGAGGTTGACCGGAAACAGTCGGAGCACTGGTGGGGTATCTCTACCAGATCGCGACGCCGAGGCGTAACGCCTCCGACAGCAACCCATGCTCCTGGCCCCTAGGGCGATGAGAACCTTTGTCATTTTTACTCATAGTACCGTCACGTTGGCGTAGGGTGTTGGAATTTGCGTATGAGGTTGCGGGATCATCGGCAGCTTATGATTGGCAGGTGTGCTGTCGTTGCCTTACCCTGCAAGCCTTTGACCGACATGAGGAGACAGCATCGATGTACGCCATCCTGCGCGGCGCCAACGGACGACGCCACGAAGTCGAGTTCGGCGATGATCCGGTTGTAGTGGATGTCGCGATGAGCGACGTCACAGTTCAGATTACGATGACGGCTTCCGGTGACCCAGGTTTCGACCGGGGACGCTTCGTGACCGTTACCGTTCCGCGGGAGCAACTGGTTGCGGCCATGGCTGAATCCGTGAACCGCCGCTCCAAAACAGGCAACGCCACCGGCATTCGGGTTGTCGGCGAGGAAAGCTGATCGGCCCGGCCAGCGCCTGCATGGCCATCGACAGTTGGCTATCGATCAACTGGAAGCGCATCATGACCAGACAGCATTACGGATCATGGCAGGCGATTACGCGGTACGGCATGCCAATCCGGCGAGGAGCGCTCAGGCGACGATGTCAGGCCCGACGCATGGACAATCCTCGAAGTCATTCCTGGTTCCGGAGGCGCTATGGCTATCCGCATTCCCGATCTTTGGACACTCTGCGGCCCTAAAGTCAAAGGGAGTAACGCTGCCTATGTCGGGTGCAGCAGGATCTCGGCTTCGATGAGCTGAAGGGCTTCTTCGAGAGTGACCCACTCGAACAGGATCCGTCATCCTCCGGTGTATCACTGCCAGGCAACGTTGCACAGCCCCGGCAAGATCCAGTCGAGCCGCGCAAAGGACGCATCGAACTCCGGCTGGATGGCGTCTGGCCCATCGGAGCGATAGCGTTGAATGAAGCGGTACCGGTTGCCGCGCCACCTGCCGAGAATGCCGACCGGGTAGTTCCACTCGGTTGGTCGGATCTCCGGCAGGAAGCGCGGCTTCAGCACATCGGTGATGAACCTCTCGCATGCCCCGATGATCGCCTGTTTCTCGGTCAGGGTGATCCTGGACGCGTGAACCTGTCGGGTCGGCGGCTTTCTGCTCACCATGGCTCCCTCCCCTGCCCTGCGATCGTGGCGGAAGTACCCAGGCGTATTACGTCGCTTCACGGACGAGCCGTCTGCCTCCAGCCACTCCGACACCTGGGTTGATTCGCAGGTTCCGGCCCGTCGCCTGCCCTGACCTTGCCCACGTGCAGCGTCTCCCATAGCCGGGTAAAGTTGGCGACAGGATGGGGGCGGAATGACGAAAACAGCACGGGCGCGTTACACGCTGAAATTCAAGGAAGAGGCCGTTTGCCCGGTCGCCGGTGGTGACCAAGGGCTGTTCAGTTCTTCCCGCGCTGGGTGCCTGGTTCGCGCTAAGCGAGTCCTGATGGGGCGTAATGCCGCGTAGAAAGAGTCTACTATCAGGCACGAATGTGTGAATCCTTGGTCGGCAATTCCTGACCCTGGGGGTTTGCCATAGTACCGTTCGGCCGGCTTCTCGATGCGTTGAGCGAGGTTCCCGATCCACGATGCACGGAGGGCAAGTGCTATCCGCCGGCGCCGTTGCTGCTGTTCACCGTGCTGGCGCTGCTGCCCAGCGCGACCTCATACCGCCACATCAATTGCTTCCTGCAGCAACGCCGGATCGTCCTCACCGCCCTGGTCGGCTGTACCCTGAAGCGAGCGCCGTCGCTCAACACGCTGCGCACTGTCCTGCAGATGCTTGACCGAGACGCCCTGGAAGTGGCTTTTCGCCAACAAGCCTGGGACCTGTTGCCG
>NZ_JCACHA010000354.1:0-2717 GCF_059503625.1 Skermanella sp. | reverse complement strand
ACTCATATTGCGAGCTCCAGCGCAACCCTTTTTGTCAACCCCGTGAGCAATCACCAAACGTCTCCCAAACCATGGATCTTGTCCGGGATATCGAAACCAAACTTGCGATGATGGCAGTTTCCATCCGTGATTTTCTGGTAATCGACTCTCCCGAAAACCTGCTCAAGATCAGGGATCGACAAAAGATCTGGGCGGAATCCATAGCCAAGGTCCGGGAAGCAACGCACCATCAGGAACGCCTAGGCATCCTTGACAGGATCGAAGCGACGCGGAGCGAGTACGATAAGGTCGTCGATCAGATCATCTCCGGAACGACGGAGCGCAACCGTATTCTCGACAGCATCATGTCTCCATTGGGAGGCAACATCCGCAAGCTCGCCGGCGAGGCGAACGAAGCCGTCCGTGCGGCTTCGGACTTCACCGCTTCGAGCGATATCGGCATCGCGATCGGAAAGCTCATGACCGGCCGGCTCTCTCTCATGAAGTTTCTCGTCTCGAAGAACAATGCCGATGCCGGCACCGCGGCGTCGAGCTTGCAGGAGTTCGACGAGCTTCTGAAAAAGATCATAGCCGAGGTCGCAGATCAGCGGGCGAAGCAGACCTTGTCCGCAGCCCAGGCCGATTTCCTGAACTACCGGAAAGCAGCCGACGAGTTCGTCGCGACGATCCGGCGCCAAAGCGCTGCCGTCATCAAAATCTCCGAGATCCGGGACAGCCTCCTGGACGACGTTGCGGCAATCCGGACCAGCCAGGCGCAGTCCCTGGCGGAGATCACGACCACAGTCAGGAACGACATTGCGCAAGCGAGGATCACGAACTTCGGCGGGCTTGCCATCTCGGTGCTGGTTGGGGTTAGCCTCGCCCTCCTGCTGACCAAGTCCATCGCCGGGGCTGTTCGCTCCATGACATCGGCAATGACCGTTCTCGCTTCCGGCGATACCGCCGTCCAGATCCCCGGACGGGACAGGGGTGACGAGATCGGCGCCATGGCCGCGGCCGTTCAGGTGTTCAAGGACAACGCCATTGCCAGGATCCGCCTGGAGGAAGCGCAAGCCGCCGAGAGCGCGGCCAAGGAACGGCGCGCGGTATCCGTCGACCGCTTGATCCAGAGCTTCGACCGGACGGTCGGCGACGTTCTTCACGGCGTCGCGACGGCATCGACCGAACTCAGCCAGACTGCGGAGAGCATGGCGGCGCTTGCGGAGCAGACCAGCCGCCAATCCACGGCGTCGGCGACGGCGTCGGAACAGATCTCCGCCAACGTTCAGACCGTTGCGTCCGCCACGGAAGAGATGGGCGCCTCCATCCAGGAGATCAGCCGTCAGGTCAGCCGCTCCACCCAAGTTGCCGAGCAAGCGGCGCGCGAGGCTCAGGAAACGACGGTTTCGGTTCGCGAACTGGCCGAAGCCGCCAACCGGATCAACGAGGTCGTCAATCTGATCCAGAGCATCGCGTCGCAAACCAATCTGTTGGCGCTGAACGCGACGATAGAAGCGGCGCGCGCGGGCGAGGCGGGCAAGGGGTTTGCCGTCGTGGCCTCGGAGGTCAAGGCGCTCGCCAACCAGACCACCAAGGCGACGGAGGAAATCGCCGGGCAGATCGCCGGCGTCCAGTCCGCCACCAAGGGTACGGTGTCCGCCATCGATCGGATCGGAGCCACGATCACGACCATCAACGACATCTCGTCCGCCATCGCCGCCGCCATCGAGGAGCAGAACGCAACGACCGGCGAAATCACCCGCAACGTGCAGCAGGCGGCCCAGGGCACCGAGGAAGTCAGCCGGAACGTACGCGACGTCAATCAGGCCGCCGAGCAGACCGGTGCCGCGGCATCGCAGGTCCTGAGCGCCTCGGGGGAGTTGTCGAAACAGGCGGAAGGACTGAAAAGAGAAGTCGAAACCTTCCTGACGTCGATCAGGGCAGCCTGATCGGCGTCAAGGAAATCAGGGTCAGACCGGCTTTCCCGCTCCCGACTTCGAGGCTGTCAAATCGTTACGCGCAAACCGTCAAGATCCTTGCGGATGTCGGGGATCTCCAATTTTCCGTTCCCCGTCCGCTTGCATGAAAAGCCGGATGTACGGCTCTGATAGCCTTGGGCACGCACGAGACCCTGTGTCAGGAAGCCGATGCATTCCTGATTGACTTTGCTCAGCCGGAATCTGGACAACTTGTATGTATGGCCGTTGCTCTCCAACGCCGGAAGGTCCTGCCATTCGACAGCTTGGTCCTTGATCAGGTCCACCTGCGCGAGGGCTCCCTGAATTTCCATATGGCCCAAAACGAAATGACCCGTGGAGGAAATGGTTTCGAGTAAAACCATCATGTAATTGTTATCAGCCTCAAAAAAACGAATGTATCCTGAACCGGTAACCTGCACGTCGTCAGAACGTCCGATGATGCAGCTATTTTCGTTCGGCGGACGTAGATCCTCGCGGGTACTTTGGATTCGGAAATTTTTGCAATCGACAAGTCCAGCCTGACCAGAGTTATACCCCTGTTCCGTAGTCGCGCAGGCAGTCAGAAGAAGAATGGAAGAAATGGTCGCAAGCCAGTGCAGCTGGCATTGAAAAAAGGATGAGCGTGGCACGAAACAGGCTCCCTGATAGAAAAAGCGTTGACGCTTTCGAACTTTGGCATACACCCCATGGCTTTACGGTTGGTGTTAGAGGATGTTGAGTTGAAGACGCGCCAAATTTTCGCGATGGTGTGTCGTGAGG
>NZ_JCACHA010000353.1:0-2726 GCF_059503625.1 Skermanella sp. | reverse complement strand
CGCGGTGGGCGGCGCGAAAGCGCCAGCGTCTCACGCGACCACTCGGCGTAGGTACGGTCGAGCAGAGGCAGGTCGAGCAGCCATTCGCCCGGATAGTCGATGATGTCCAGGTTGAGCCGGGTAACGCCGCGCAGTCGCCGCTTCAGCAGCGAGCCGGGCATATAGCGGATCGCCACCCGCGCCTGACTGGTGACCTTGGTGTTGTTCGGCCAGGCCGGATCGGGGGCGGTCAGCCGGGCGATCTGGGTTTCGTAGTCGAAACGCGGGACTGCCTGATCGGGCTGCGGCTCCATGCGGGCGGCGATGAACCGCCCGGTGGCGACGACGTCCAGGAACGGGAGCCTGTCGGCATGCAGCAGGTTGTCGATCAGCGCGGTCGTGAAGACCGTCTTGCCGGACCGGCGCAAACCGGTGACGCCGATGCGCAGGTTGCCGTCGAGCATGCGGTCGGTCAGTTCGCCGACCCGGTCGAACGCCCGTCCGCCCAGGTTGGTCAGATCGCGAAATGGTGAAGGAGGCAATGCAGTCTCGATCAGTCGAATGAAGCTTGGATTAGATGAAGCCCGGAACACAAACACGCGGCGGCGGTCATCGTGCCCGGTCCTGCAATGCCCGGTCCGGCAATGCCCGGTCCGGCAATGCCCGGTCCTGCAATGCCTGATCCGGCAGCATATCGATCTTGTGCGCCCTGGCCCAACGGTGCGGATCGTCGCCCTGGACCGCCGACGTGCCGACATCGGGTGCCGGATCGGGGCGGTTGTTCTCGAGCCTGTTGTCGTAGTTGCCCATGGGAGCATGCCCGCGGTCGCTGACCATTTCCGATACGCAGCTCTGCCTGCCGCCGCACCGGTTGTTGGCGACCATGTTGCCGGTGGCGCCGAAGATCAGCAGTCCGTTCCGTCCGGCCTCGATGTCGTTGCCGACGACTGTGTTGAATTTCGCCTCGGAGTCGGTGCCCGGGCGCATCCACTTGCCGGTCGTCAACCCGCCGACCGACAGGCCGTCGCGCTCGCAGCCCTTCATGATGTTGCCTGCTACGAAGTTGCCCTCGCTGCCGCCCTTCATCATCAGGCATGTGTGTCCGGGCGTGCCGTCCACGACATTGGCGACGATCTGGGAGTGGTTGACCGCCACCATGTCGATGCCGCCATCGCCGTTCCCGTTGCGGTCGGCACCGCTGTTGCGGACGATGTTGCCGTAGAGGAAGACGCCGTCCGCCTGGCTGAGCTTGATCCCGTCTTCTCCCGCATTCTCGACCAGGTTGTCGGCGATCACCAGGTTGCGGACATAGCGGGACTTGGCGCTGGTGTCGCTGCCGGACAGGCCGAACTGGATGCCGTTGCCGCCGCTCCCCGCGACGATATGGAAGCCGAAGACGCCGGCGTTCTTGGTGCCGAAGCCGTACAATCCCGTCTTATCGGAAACGATGCGAGCCTTCCCCCGGCCATCGGCCGAGATCAGCCGGATCGGTGCCCCGTCGCCGCCGCTCCGGGCGAACTTGACGGCGCCCTGATAGGTGCCCGCCTTCACCATCACGTCCGTTCCGGGCGTGGCCATCTGAAGCGCCGCGTTGATGTCGCTGACCGGGCCGTCCGGCGATACCCAGATCTGCTTCGCCTGTGCTCCCTCGCCGTCGAACGGCGGCGTCATCTGGGCCGCCGACGTCAGATTGTCGGCGCACCCGGTCAGAAGGAGAGCCAGGATAATCATACGCGTCATCGGCCGCTTCATCGGCTCCAGCTCCTTGTTGGCACGGGCTAGTCTCTCTCCAAAGGAGTTCTCCCAGGATATGGGGCTTGGGATCGTGGATCACACGGGGTCCGGGGCCGGTGAAGCCGTCAGGGCTACGCACCCCGAATAAGGGAACCTACGCCCGGCCTGTCCGACAATCAGGACGTGAGCTCGAACATCAGCAGCAGCGTGCGCTGAAAGCCCCAGAAATTGTCGTCCGACACGACGTAGAGCATCACCTTGCCGTCCGGTTGCCGGACCGCCGAGATACCTTCGTAGTTGTCGACGGTCACGGGCTGCTCGACGACGGCAAGCTCCGTCCCTGACAATTCGGCACCGGGACGTATCTCGGACGCCGGGATACGCATGATCCGCGCGCCGAACCCGCCCAGGATCGAAGCCCGGCGCTCCAGCACCACGACATCGCCGTTGGGCAGCGTCGTCGCATCGGTCGGCCGATAGGGCGCCTTGCCGCGGTAGCCGAGACTGGCCCAGCCGTTCTCGCCGCCGATCCAGGCGCGGCTGAAGCCGGCCTTGTCCTCGCTCCCCTCCTCGATCACCAGCAGGCGGCCATCTGACAGCGCCGTTACCGCTTCGAGACCGCTGTTGCCCTCGGCGCTCTGGATACCAGGCGGGCGCTGCAGCTTCGGCAGCGGCGGAGACAACGGGCCGGCAGGGTTCGCGGGATACAGCTCTACCCTATGCCAGCGCTCGAAACTGACGGCCCAGCGCCCGTCCGGCAGCAGCGCCAGCCCTTCGGAGTCGCGCCGGTTACCCTTGACCCTGGTTCCGTCGAGATCGAGCAGAGGCATCACGGCGATGTCGCGAGCACCGGTCAGGTCGCCGGCGTCGTCGTAGTCAAGCACGCCGTTGACGACCGCTCCCTTGTCGGAGATTGCAACGAAACGCTGTCCGTCGGCGGAGACCTTGATACCGGACAAGCCGCCGAAATCCTCGTCGCCGTCGCTCAGCGCCAAGCCGCCGCGATAGCGCAG
>NZ_JCACHA010000352.1:0-2729 GCF_059503625.1 Skermanella sp. | reverse complement strand
ACGGTGTCGGCCGGCGCGCTGAGCGTGGCGGCCGACGGCAACTTAGGAGCCGGCTCGCTGACCCTGGACGGCGGTTCGCTGACGGTGACCGGAGCCACCACCCTCAGCAAATCCATCACTCTCGGCGCCGGCCACGGCACGGTGAGCAACGCCGGCGCGGTCACCCTCTCGGGCGTCATCGACGGAGCCGGCAACCTCTCCAAGGCGGGCGTCGGCACGCTGACCTTGTCGGCCACGCAGACCTACTCCGGCACCACCACGGTGTCGGCCGGCAAGCTGAGCGTGGCCGACGACGGCAATCTGGGCACCGGCGCGGTGACGCTGAACGGCGGCTCCCTGACGGTGACCGCAGCCACCACCATCGACAACGCCATCGCCGTGTCGCAGGCCGCCACCATCACCAGCGCCGCCAACGTCACGCTGTCGGGCGTGCTGTCCGGCGCCGGCCTGCTCACCAGAACCGGGAGCGGGTACTTGACCTTGTCCGGCGCCAGCAGCGGCTTCACCGGCGGCTTCATGCTGGGAGGGAATCTGGCCACGGCGAGCGGGGCCAGTCTCGGCAGCGGCACGGTGACACTGGCCGGCGGCTGGCTGTCAATCACCGCCGATGCCACGATCACGAACAACATCGTCATGACCGCCTCGCCCAGCGTGATCAACGTGAACCCCGGTGCGACCGCGACGCTGACCGGCACGATCTCCGAAAACGGCGGCAGCCAGACGCTCAACAAGAGCGGTAGCGGCACGCTGGTGCTGACGGGGACCACCAGCTACACCGGCAGCACCAACTTCAACGGAGGCGTCGTGCGCGTGGCGGCCAGCGGCGTGCTCGGCACCAGTACGGTGATCATGTTCAACCAGGGCGGCACCCTGGAACTCACCGGCGGCGGCACCTTCGTCAACGCGATCAATGCCAGGATCAACGGCACGATCCGGAACGACGGCGACGTCACCCTCTCGGGCGCGCTTGGGATGGTCGGCACGGCGGACCTGACCCTGACCAAGGCCGGCACCGGCACCCTGACTCTGGACAAAGCCGGTAACGCGGCGACATCCGTCAACGGCGGCAAAACCCTCGGGCTCACGATCGGCGCCGGCACGGTCGCCGTGGCGGGCGACACCAACCTGCTGGCCGGCACCGTGACGCTGGCCGGCGGCATGCTGTCGGTCACCGGGACCGGGGCGCAGACGATCGACAACGCGATCGCGATGGGCACCGGCGGCGGCACAGTCAGCTACGCCAATACCGGCGGCACCGACTCGCTGACCCTGTCCGGGGCGATCACCGGATCCACCCGCCTGACCAAATCAGGCGCGGGCAACCTCATTCTTTCGGGCACCAACACTTACTCCGGCGGCACGACCGTTTCCGCCGGCACCCTGACAGGCACCACCGCCAGCCTCCAGGGCAACATCATCGACAACGCGGCCGTCGTCTTCGACCAGAGCACCACCGGCACCTATGCCGGCGTGCTCAGCGGCACCGGCACCCTGACCAAATTGGGCACCGGCAACGTCACCCTGTCCGGCGCCAACACCTATACCGGCGGCACCACGGTTTCTGCCGGCACCCTGACCGGCACCACGATCAGCCTGCAAGGGAACATCACCGACAACGCCGCCGTCGTCTTCGACCAGAGCACCACCGGCACCTATGCCGGCGTGCTCAGCGGCACCGGCACCCTCACCAAGCTAGGGACCGGCTCCGTGGCGCTCTCCGCCACCAACACCTGGTCCGGCCTCACCACCGTATCGGCCGGCACGCTCAGCATCGCGGCCCAGGCCAACCTGGGCTCCGGCGGGCTGACCCTGGCCGGCGGCACGCTGGCCTTCACCGGGACCGGCGCGCAGAGCTTCACCAAGGCCATCGCGCTCGGCACCGGCGGCGGCACGATCAGCTACGGCCTGACCGGCGGAACCGACGAGGTGACGCTGTCGGGGGCGATCACCGGCGCCGCGTCGCTGACCAAGTCGGGCGCCGGCACGGTCAAGCTGACCGGCGGCACCAACAGCGCCGCAGCCTGGACGACGACGGTCGGCGGCGGCACGCTGTCGGTCGGTGACGACGCCAACCTGGGCTCCGGCGCCGTGACGCTGGCGGCCGGCACCTCGCTGAAGGTGACCAGCGCCGTCACGATCGACAATGCCGTCACGCTGACCGGCGACGCCTCGGTCCAGACCGACAGCAATGTCACGCTGTCCGGCGCGCTGGCCGCCAACGGGCACGCCTTGTCCAAGGCCGGCACCGGCACCCTGACCGTGACGAACGCCACCGGCGGCATGTCGGTCGGCGCCGGCACCGTCGCGGTCGCCACGGCGTCGGCGCTGAGCGGCACCGTGACCCTCTCCGGCGGCACGCTGGACGTCACCGGCGCCACGGTCGCCATCACCAACGCGATCACGCTGGGCGCTTCCAACGGCACGGTGAACACAACAGGGGCCGTCACCCTGTCGGGCGGCATCACCGGCACCGGCAACCTGACCAAATCGGGTACCGGCACGGTGACCGTGACGGGCACCAACAGCTATACCGGCGCCACGGCGATCAGCGGCGGCACCCTGGCGGTCAACGGCACGATGACCGGCACCGGCGCGGTGACGGTCTCCTCCGGCGCCACGCTGGGCGGTTCGGGCACCATCGCCGGCGCCGTCTCGATCGCTTCGGGCGGCATCATCGCGGCCGGCAACAGCCCCGGCAAGCTGACACTGACCGGCGGGCTGACGATCTC
>NZ_JCACHA010000351.1:0-2729 GCF_059503625.1 Skermanella sp. | reverse complement strand
CCGACAGCCACCGAGGTCACAAGCGATTCAGACAAAGAGAAAACCGCTCTAGTTGAACATGCTGCCCCTACTGCCTCCCCCTGCACCGGAACCGCCCGATGACGCACGCTGCACCAGCCGGCACGGATGACCGAATCTATCGGCTGTTGGTCGAGGTGGTTGTCGATTATGCGATTTATCTGCTCGATCCCGACGGGCGGATTACGACGTGGAATGCCGGCGCGAGGCGCATCAAGGGCTATGCGGACGAGGAGGTGATCGGGCAATCCTTCTCCAAGTTCTTCACCGAGGAGGATCGCCACCTCGGCAGGCCAGAGGCGGCTCTCGAAGCTGCCCGCCGGGACGGCCGCTTCGAAAGCGAGGGGTGGCGGCTTCGCAAGGACGGCACCCGCTTCTGGGCGCTGGCTGTGATTGACGTGGTGCGGGATGAGACCGGGCACATGATCGGTTACGCCAAGATCACCCGAGACCTCACGGAGCGCTACACGGCTCAGCAGGCTTTGCTGGAAAGCGAGCGACGGTTCCGGATTTTGGTCGAAGGAGTGACCGACTACGCAATCTTCATGCTCGACCCAGAGGGCCGGGTTACGAACTGGAATGCCGGCGCTCGACGGATCAAGGGCTATGAGGCCGCGGAGATCGTTGGCCAGCACTTTTCACGCTTCTACTCCAACGAGGACAAGGCTGCGAGGGTGCCCCAGCGAGCATTGGCCGAAGCCGTGGCATCCGGCCGGTTCGAGGCTGAGGGATGGCGGATTCGGAAAGACGGCAGCCGGTTCTGGGCAAGCGTCATCATCGACGCCATCCGCGACGGCGGCAAGCTGATTGGCTTCGCCAAGGTCACCCGTGACATCACCGAGCGCCGGGAAGCCCAGCGTGCCTTGGACGAAACCCGCGAGCAATTGGCACAATCGCAAAAGCTAGAAGCCCTTGGGCAGCTAACCGGGGGTGTCGCCCACGATTTCAACAATCTTCTTCAGGTGATCTCGTCTGGCATCACCCTCGCGGAAAGGCTGCCATCCGGTAGCCCAAGGCTCGGCGACATTCTTCGTGAGATGCAGAATGCCGCGGCCCGTGGTGCTGCCCTGACGAAGCAATTGCTGGCCTTCGCCCGCCGGTCGCCCTTGCGTCCGGAGGTGGTGGATACCACAAAAGGGATTGAGGAGGCGGTCGCGCTGTTCAGCCGCATGCTCGGCGCTGACATATCGCTCGATGTGCAGGTAGACGAGGATGTCTCGGCCGTCCTAATCGACACCGCGCAGTTTGAGATTGCTTTGCTGAACCTCGCGGTAAATGCCCGTGACGCCATGCCGAACGGGGGCGCGCTGCAAATCAAAGCCCACAATACCACCCTGGACGGCAAGCCCCAGGGGTTCAGTGGCCCGTTCGTGGCAATCAGTGTGCGCGACAGCGGAGTCGGCATCCCGGAAGAAGTTCACGGGCGCATCTTTGAGCCATTCTTCACCACAAAGCCGGTCGGCAAGGGCACCGGCCTCGGGCTTAGTCAGGTCCATGGCATTGCGCAGCAGGTCGGAGGAACGGTGACAATCGCTAGCAAGGTGGACGAAGGCACTGAGGTGACTCTCCTGCTCCCGGCAGTGTCGGGCGCCGAAGCTGCGCGGCACCATTCTGATGCGAACCGCAGGGAGAACCAACTGCCCCTGCTACCCAAGGGCCTCCGTATCCTTGTGGTGGACGACAACGCGGCTGTCGGCCGGCTCACAGCGGGCATGCTGGAAGGCGCCGGCCACCATCCCATTACGACCACCGATCCGGAGATGGCGCTCCAGTTGCTCACCAGCGGCGGCCAGTTCGATCTAGTGATATCGGATATGATCATGCCGGACAGCATGAGTGCCCTCGATCTGGCGAGGGAAGTCGGGCGGCATCGGGCCGGGTTGCCTGTGCTCCTCGTGTCCGGCTATGCCGGTGATGGTCACAGCGCGGCGCAGGGCTTTCCGGTATTGCCAAAGCCATTTACGGCACTGGAACTCTCATTTGCGATCAGGGCGTTGCTGCATAAAATGGTGCCGACTGCTTAGCCGAAACTGCCTGGGTGTCGCCTGCCGAATGCCCGTTACCGTTGGCGCAATTGCCGGCTGGAGGGCACGCGTTGGTTCGGCTTAGCCAGAACAGCGCACTGCACGGCAGCAAGGAGGTCTCCGTACTCAAGAGGCTTGTGAAGCAATGCAAGTGCCCATTGCCGCTCCCATCTCGCAACGCCTCCAGGCCGCCGGGCGGCGGCGCCGGTCACCACGATTACCGGGAGGTCGGGCCGGGCACTCTGGAGGGTACGGATAAGGCCTTCGCCGGTCATGCGAGGCATGTTGAGATTGGTCAGCAGCGCAGAAGCCGAGCCCCAAGTCTTTCTACTTCCGCCAGCGCCGCAACACCGTCGCCGGCTATGCTCACCTCATAGCCAGCGGCTTCAAGGATGTCGGACAACGACAGCGCAATCATGGCCTCATCCTCGACTATAAGGATGTCGGGCGCTCCCACTTGTAACGTACCTACTTGCCGTTAGTAGAAATCAATGCTCGGCACCCTCCACAAAAGCACTCATTACAACTCTAACGGGTAATTTTGCCCCAAAACACCTAGATGTGTCTTGTGATCTTGAGATTTTCAGCGCGCACAAAAAACGTACCGAGACCTTCGAGCGTACCGTCCCTATATCTAAGTGTCCGTCCGGGATCATATTGTTCTTCGGCATAGCCTTCGCAGCATGA
>NZ_JCACHA010000350.1:0-2732 GCF_059503625.1 Skermanella sp. | reverse complement strand
ATGAGCTGGTGGGCAGTTCCTCATTGTCACCAACGATCGATCACTGGCTTTCCTTTCTGCAACGCTGACGGCGTCTGGAACAGGGACTGTGTCAGCTCTCAAAGTAAGTAGAGCAAGTGTCAGATTGATGCTTACTATAACGCGAGGATCGTTAGTTCCGATTCCTTTATCTTATCGGAAGTTAGTAGAAGCAGCAGGAATCAGCGCAATTGGCACGGCGCTGCCGCCGTTGCTGTCGATGTTTGCTGTGGTGCACAAGGCAGGGAGGGTCACTGGTCGCCGGAGTTGCGGCAGCCACGCCCGCTTCCGCATCAACCTGGCAACGGTCGCTGGGCTGTGAGTAGTGAGAGGGCAGGGTGCCGTCAGACGGTTTCGCGGCTACGGCCGTTCACGTCTGGCAGCCACCGGGCTCGAGTTCGGCTGACGGCGATTAGCTTCGGCGCGCCGTTGGGCGGGTAGGGCTAGGCTGTTCGACGTCACTTCGGCGTCGGGATCGCGGCTTGCGCACTCTTCTGCTCTTGCTGTAAGCATCAGTGCTGTTCCGTACGGTTGAACGCCATAGCAGATAGACGTCCTCGCGCCGCGTCTGGCGTCCCGGCAGCAGGGCAGGGGGCGCCCGGCAGTCCGGTTCGCCCGGCCGCGGACCCCAGGCTGCCAGCCAGGCATCCTGTTCAGCGAGAACGGCCAGACGATCGCGCCACAGGTCATCGGGAGTGACTCAATGCGGATGGGTCGGCATGCCTCCGGTCATCGCCAGGAGCGCCGCCGCCAGCCGGCGCGCAGCAGGTGAGGCTGCCGACGCGGCATACACGATCGTCCACGCCTCTCGGATCGCCTCCTCAATCTCCAGGTCCGTCACGCTCTTCACCAGCAATCGCCATCAAGGCTTCTGCATCTATGGCAGGCGCGGCAGGGCTTCAAGCGCCGCCAGGTAGCGGCGATGGTCGTATTCCCTGCTCTCGTTCACGATGCCAACCATCTCAGAGGCAATAAGGCAGCCGATCAGGCGTCGAGCCTCCTTATCGGAGTGGCCCTGGCCAACCAGCCGTTCATAGGTCGCGAGTGCCTCCGGCGGATCATGGTTGCGGATCTGATTGTCGACGATTTCCAGGATCGTGGTGCGGAGGACCTCCCGAGAGGTGTCGTTCTCCCCAGCAGCAGGTCCAGCAATACGAGGATGGACCGGATGTCGGCGACGCTGGCGATGTTTCGAGACTGGCATGGCTGAACCAGGGTTGGCTGTTGATGATCGCGGTAACACAGGGTAGTCCGCGCTCTGTTCCTCTGTCTCGTCATCCCTGGGAGATGGTTTGTCCGTTGGCCAGGCGCTATACATCTCCGATACGATTGAAGACAGGCAGAAGCGAGGCAATCCATGGCGATGCCGACAGGTCGAGACCTTGACGCCTTAATCGAGGAGGCGACGGTTGACTGCTACGATGAAGCGGAACAGGTCGCCGGATTTTTCGCCTGCCTGGAAGACGAACTGGAGCTTCCTTTCACGACACGCCTGTTCGGCGTCGACGTGTTGGTCGAGCAGATCGAACTGACCGAACACGATGACATTGTCGCGGTTTGCCGCCGTGACAACGACAAGGCAGCCATCCGCCTGGTCGATTTGCCTCTGCCGACGCCGCTGCCGAAAGGGGCACAGTGGATCGCCGCCTGGAAGAAATGGCAGACCGGGAGTTGACGAAGCTTGGCCGTAGCCATTGAGGGGATCATGCGATCGATCTCGGCGGCACGTTGCGGGAAGGCAACGAATTTGATGCCAGCTCCAACCCCTGCATCCCTGCCGGCCGGAAGGCCCATCACTGTGAAGAACCTTGCCCCGCTGTCCGGGATCCATCATGACACCTGAGACTTCCTCGAACACCGCAGTTGACTGGGAGGATCTCAGCGACTTCCTGATGTCCGACCGCGCACCGAATACTTGCATGCGCCCCGCCGAGGTGGATGGCTTTGTGACCGGGATCGCGGTCAGCCCGGACATGATCCCGCCCAGCGACTGGCTGCCCGTGATCTGGGGCGGCTGTGAGCCGGAATTCACCAGCATTGAAGAGGCGGGTAGAGTTCTCAGCCTGATTCTGCGCCACTACAGCAACATTCGTCTGATGCTGGACAGGACCCCGGAGGCTTACCAGCCGGTTCTTCTGGACAGCTCCACTGGCCGGACGATCGCCGAGGACTGGGCCCGGGGCTTCTTCGCTGCCGTCACACTGCGTGGTGCGTCCTGGGCTGCCCTGCTGGTGCCTGAGCAATTCGGGCTGATCGCACCGATCGCTGTACACTGATCCAACCAGGACGGACTGCCGCTGGTGCCGGGCAGTCGGGAAAACATTGCTGAAATCCAGGAGAGGGCGGTTGGCTTATTCCCCGCCGCCATCATTGCCATCGATCAATTCTGGAAAGGACGCCGGCGTGGTGCTGTGCCGCCGGCACGCCAGACGGTCTCAGGATCGACAGCAAAGGTTGGCCGCAACGATCCCTGTCCATGCGGTTCCGGAAAGAAGTACAAGCGGTGCTGTGGCACCTGATCACTAGCGGGTTCCGTCAGATTTCGTGCCGATGCGCTGGATGTTTCTTCATACGTCCAACCCCGCCTCGGCCCAGGTGTCGGCAAAGTCGTCGCCAATACCCCAACCCATGTCCTGCCCGACGGCCATCACTTTGCCGAGGCGTTCGAGATATGGTTCCTGGCCTGCCTCTGACAGCACCAAGGCATGGGTGAC
>NZ_JCACHA010000349.1:0-2738 GCF_059503625.1 Skermanella sp. | reverse complement strand
AGCTGCCCTACTATCTTGCCCTTTTCGAATTTGTGCACAACGCCAGATGCCGGGGCAAAGCCTTGCTCGGAGCCCTCTTGGCCGCCCTGCTGCCCACCACCCCAAAACCCGAATAGAGCCTTCAAAATTTGAAAGCGACGGATGCGAAGAAGAAATCGACGCTGCTTCCGCCGACATCCTTAAGCGTATCCCCAGGAGTGAAGTGCACGTACTGGCTGGCGATGCTGATGTTCTCTGTGGCCTGCCACTCGAGACCAAGGATTGCCTGATGACCGATGAAGCGAGAGCCCTGCCCTGCCGTGCCGACGACCGCCCCAAGTGGTGGCTGATAGATCGCGTCATCCGTCGTATGCCTCCAGAGCACGTCCCAGGCCAGCTCGGCGCTGAGCGAAGGGGTGAGCTGGAGCTGCAGGTTCGGCTGCAGGTCCATGACATTGGCGGGTGCGATGAGATTGGCTTCGGAGAAGTAAGGGAACTTCGGGTAGAGCGCATTGAAAGTGCCCAGCCGGCCGTCATTCGGGTCATCGTCGCCGCTCGCCACATTGGCCTTCAGGCCGAAGCGCGGCTGCAAATTCATTTCATCGAAAGTGACCCCGATATCGGTGGCAACCGTCCACGCACGGACATTCCTTTGGCCGAAGTCACCAAACTGGTACACCGCCTCAATGTCCCAGTCAAAGCCACCCCGCTCGCCGAACAGGCGCAGGCCAGGCGTGTGTCGCTGCTCGTTGGCACTGCCGATCGGGAAGCGGGCGTTCTCGCGCTCATAGCCGAAATAGTAGAGATCGGCCTTCAAGTCGGGCAGGTTCGGCACAGGGCCGGTGCCGTATAGGCCCCAGAGTAACTCATCATTGTTGGTTCGGTCGTCGAAGCTGCCTTCGTCCAGGCGGATCGGCCGCGCATAGAAGGCGTCGACGCGGTAACCGTCGCTGGTCCAGAAGGCCCGGCCGCCGTCAAAGCTGCGGCGCACATTTGGGCTCTCACGAACCGAGACTAGGCGCGAGGATCCGAAGCTGATTTCCTGCCGACCACCGCGCAATGTCGCGCGTCCCTCACCCGGTGTTGCAAAGCTGAGATCGACGAAGGCTTGGGTCAGGTCGAACCGGTCGACATCGGTGGCCGAGGTCTCGCCCTCGCGGCCGCTCTGCTCGAAGGCTCCCAGCTGAACGAAGACGCGCAGTGTTTCGCCAAGGTGCAGATCACCGTGGAGGAGTGCGCGATGCAGGAAGACATGGTCGGACGACTGGTCAAAACCAAAGTCTGGGTTGCGGACGATCTCAAAACGCTCACGCAATTCACCGCCGATCGTCAAGGTGGTAGAGCCGTCGCTGCCGAGCGAAATACACTTCAGCGGATCGAGAAACATCGTGTGAAGTGCTGGGTCGCACAGGCCCCGCCAATCCTCATCGAACCGATGCGACTTGAGCGATGGCCGCTCAGCCTCCTGTGCGCCAGCCTGTGTCGCTGCCAGTGCCAGAAAAGCGGTCTGCAAACAAATAAGCGCTCGGCGCGTGCCAGAGTTGACGAACGGGCGGAAAAACATGAATCAATCCTCGCGGAAAGCGGTGCCGCTCAGGATTGCTTTGGAAGTTCGCCAGGCAACGAGAGCAACAATGAGGGTGGAAACTGCCAGCGCCAGGTAACCGACCGAAACGGTGAAGGTCGACGGCCTGACCTGGGCATACGAGAGGGCCCCGGCCGCGAAACCAGCGGCCAAAAACGTCATCGTCAACCAGTTCATGAAGAAGGCTCCATGCGCGAAGTAGTTCGCCAACGTCAGGAGGAGGAGTGAGATGAACAGCGCCAGCGAGTATAGGATGTAAGCGAGCCAGCCGGCCCCGCCGCCGGTGAATGCGAGATAGCTGGCAAGGCCAAGAGACGGCGGGGCGAGCAGGATGAACAACGTCGGCACGCTCCGCTCTGACATCGGTGCCATGAACAGCACGCGACGCATGACGATCGTGATGAAAAACATCTATAGAATGAGGGCGACAGAGAAGAAGAATGAGATTTCAACATGGCCCAGCGGCACGCCGCCCAGAGGCGAGCGGATCGATACGGGCGGCGAAGTCGCTCCGTTTGCCGGTCGCCCTCACGTGATCGAAAGGAGCGATGCGAAAACGGCCGGTGAGCAGTACGGCGTCGGTCATTACGGACTTCTCCTACAGCACCGTGCGCTAAATCTGATACGTCTATATCCATGCCCTCGCATCGTCAGGTGATGTCACGCTCCAAAGCGATCCGGATTTAACGCAAACCGCTATAATGATCGGCTGCTGCACTTGCCTCGGAACAGCCTGGGACGGGTAATGTCAACGAAGAGGATAACCACGAGAGTCCGGATGAGCCGCATGCCGCTCATCCGCTGCTTGTTTCCTCACTCGGGCCGGTTGCGGGTTCCTACGATCGACATGGTCAGGATGGTCATATCACCCAGCAGGAGCAACCGAGCGCTCCCCAGAAAGTACGGAGGTCGGAAGCCGGGACGGACGAGCCCCAGGCGTCGGCGTGGGCATGGCCGTGGACGCCGCATCCGCTGGCGCAGCCGCAGGCCGACGCAGCGACGCGCTCCACCTGTCCTGACCGGGCATCGGCGGTCTGCTTATGGTAGCCGCCGAATGTCCGGACCGGCGACCAGTCCGGCATGGCGGGCGGGGGTGACGGGGCTTGGCCGGCGAAGGGGCCGGCGCCGTAGACCGGCTTGCCGTCGACGATGGTCAGGACCGATTGCAGGTGCC
>NZ_JCACHA010000348.1:0-2744 GCF_059503625.1 Skermanella sp. | reverse complement strand
GGATATCGCACACTCGGATAGACCAAGCCGTCGGTACCGGCCTGGCGCACTGCCCAGTTCTGTCAACTTTCGAGGCGAGTTGCGCAGCAGACAAGCATCTGACTACCAGAAGCTGTATCAGGCGGCGGAGATCTGGTCTCGCAGCGCGGCCACGCGCTGGACGTGGATGACCCGCCGACAGGCGAGCGAGATGGTCTGGTTGATGTAGGTAGCTGGCCTTAGAAAGTTGCGGACTTCATCAAAGGCGCGGCAGAAGCGATGAGCCGCATCAAAACTCTTGAAGCTGCGCATTGGCCGGTAGCGTCCTTTTATGTCCCGGTGCGTCTGTTCGATTACGTTGTTTTTGTACTGGCTGGTGCGGTGCTCGACGTCCGTGCCGAGTTCGTCGGCAATGGCCCTGGGGTAACTGATATGGCCGTCGGTGGTGATCTGCTCGGGCTCGACCTGGGTGACCGACCTGGCGGACCGGAGGAATGCCTTGGCGGCGGCCATGTCGCGGTTTTCGCTGAGGTAAACGTCAACCAGGTTGCCATCTCGGTCGATCGCCCGGTAGAGATAGCACCACTCACCGGCAACTTTGACGTAGGTCTCGTCGATATGCCAGCACCGGCCGGCCTTGCCGGCCCGGCGCTTGCGCAGACCCTCGGCCAGCAGCGGTGCCAGCTTGGCTTCCCAATCCCGAACCGCCTCATGGGTGAACACGATGCCGCGGATCAGGAACATCTCGGCCAGATCGCGCAGGCTCAGCTTGTAGCGCAGCCGCCAGAAGACCACGAGAAACATGATGTCGGTCGGCACTTGGACCCGGTTGAGCGCCGTGCCGGTCCGCTCGTTGAACCGCCGCCCGCAGTGCCGGCACTGGAAACGCCGACAGCCTTGAACCGTTCGCCCCTCCCGCTCGCGGGTTGACGACGAGTGGCAGTGCGGGCAGTTCATGGTGGCTCTCTTGATCGCTCAAAACGAGCCCGGGAACCTATCCGCTGGTGGCACTCCCGGCAAGCTGCCCTGAGATCTGACAGAACCCTTGTAGGAGGTGACGTTATGCCCGAACAGATCAGCATACCCTTTCTCAAAACAGCCGGGGTACTAGCCCATCTGGCGGCACGCTACCAGTCTCACCCTTCAGGCGATATATCTCGTCAGAGCAACGAAACGCGTCGAACAAAGTCCTGTTCGTGGTTTCTCCGATGTAACAGGCGTCTTGGTGAACAAAATTCATCAATAACACCGTTATGAAGTTCCAACTGGGCGGAAGTTGGACTGGGACCGGTGCGTGATAGCGAGGCCCGCGGAAAAATCAATACTCTCCCGGTAACTGTCTCAGATCAGCATCAGTAACAGCAGCCATCCATCACATCCGAAGTCGTACGTCGCGTCAGCAATTATCAAACGATGTCACCGACACCTCTCGGAGGCGCCGGTCAGCCCAAACAATGGAGGACGGACCCGATGCCAGAAGAAATCCAGCACTTCATCGGCGGCAGATGCGTTGCCGGACGGAGCGAGCGGTTCGCACCCGTGTTCAACCCGGCGACCGGCGAGCAGAGCGCCTCGGTGCCGCTCGCCAATGCCGAGGAAGTCGGTGAAGCAGTCGCTGCGGCGCAGAAGGCATTTCCCGGCTGGGCGACGACCACACCGCTGCGCCGGGCGCGCATCCTGTACCGTTTTCTGCGCCTGCTGGAAGAGCATCAGGACCGCATTTCGGCGGTGATCACCGCGGAACATGGCAAGGTGCTGTCCGACGCGTTGGGCGAACTGACGCGCGGCATCGAGGTGGTGGAATTCGCCACTGGTGCCCCAAACCTGCTGAAGGGAGAGGTCACCGAGAATGTCGGCACCCGGGTCGACAGCCATTCGCTGCGCCAGCCGCTCGGCGTCGTCGCCGGCATCACGCCGTTCAACTTCCCGGTCATGGTGCCGATGTGGATGTTCCCGGTGGCGTTGGCCTGCGGCAACTGCTTCATCCTGAAGCCGTCCGAGCGCGACCCTTCGGCCTCGATGATCCTGGCGGAACTGCTGAAGGAAGCGGGCTTGCCCGACGGCGTGTTCAGCGTCGTTCACGGAGACAAGGGAGCAGTCGACGCTATCCTGCATCATCCGGGAATTGCTGCAGTCAGCTTCGTCGGCTCGACGCCGATCGCGCGCTACATTTACGAGACCTCGGCCCTGAACGGCAAGCGCTGCCAGGCGCTGGGCGGTGCCAAAAACCACATGATCATCATGCCCGACGCTGACCTGGATCAGGCGGTGGACGCGCTGATGGGGGCCGCCTACGGTTCGGCCGGCGAGCGCTGCATGGCGATCTCCGTTGCCGTTCCGATCGGCGACAAGACCGCCGATGCCCTGATCGAGCGGCTGGAGCCCAAGGTGCGCGGGCTGAAGATCGGCCCGGGTACGGACCGCGAGGCCGAGATGGGGCCGCTGGTCACCGGTGCGCACCGGGACAAGGTCAAGCAGTACATCGATATCGGCGAGCGCGAGGGCGCCAAGCTCGTGGTCGACGGCCGCAATTTCAAGATGCAGGGCTACGAGAACGGTTTCTTCCTGGGCGGCACGCTGTTCGACAACGTCACGACCGATATGACGATCTACAAGGAGGAAATCTTCGGCCCGGTTCTGGACGTGGTGCGCTCGCCGGACTACGAGACCGCGGCGCGCATGATCAACGAGCATGAATTCGGCAACGGCACCGCCATCTTCACTCGCGACGGCGATGCGGCGCGCGAATTCGCCCACCAGATCCA
>NZ_JCACHA010000347.1:0-2748 GCF_059503625.1 Skermanella sp. | reverse complement strand
CCCTTTGATCCGGCGATGCCGGCTCGAGGCGATTGGCAACATTGTGGAGGTCATCCTGCTTGCCTCATTCGGGAAGATGCCGACGACATTGGTGCGGCGTTTTACTTCCTTGTTCAAGCGCTCTATTGGGTTGGTCGAGTGTAGTTTGCTGCGATGAGCCTCGGGATAATCCATGTAGGCGAGCACATCGTGTTCGGCCTCGTCGAGCAGAGCGGCGACTTTGCGAAAGCGCGGGCGGAGCTGATCGGCGACGTGGCGCCAAGCTTGTCCGGCAGTCTCGCGATCAGGCTGGACGAAGACCTGCCGAACTGCGGCCGACACAACACTCTGCTGGCTTTTCGGCACATGGGCCAATAGCGATCTCATGAAATGAACCCGGCACCGCTGCCAGGTGGCGCTCAGGACCTGCGCAATGGCGGCTTTGAGGCCCTCGTGAGCGTCGGAAATGACCAGCTTCACGCCCTTGAGGCCGCGGCGTACCAGAGCGCGCAAGAACTCGATCCAGAAGGTGGCGGCTTCCGACTGGCCCAGGCCGAGCCCGAGGATCTCGCGGCGGCCATCCTGGTTGACGCCGGTAGCGATTATTGCCGCGATCGACACGATGCGGCCATTCTGGCGGACCTTGATGTAGGTCGCATCGAGCCAGAGGTAGGGCCACTCGCCGTCCAGCGGACGCTCGAGGAAGGACAGCACGCGGGTGTCGATGTCCTGGCACAGCGCCGAGACCTGTGACTTGGAGATGCCGGTCATGCCCAGCGCCTGGACCAGTTCATCGACCTTGCGGGTAGACACACCCTGGATCCAGGCTTCCTGGATCACCGCCGTCAGCGCCTTCTCGGCGGTTTTGCGAGGTTCCAGAAAAGCCGGAAAGTAGGTTCCCTGGCGCAGCTTCGGGAGAATGGGGCGGAGGGGCCCCATTCTCAGGTCGAGCGTGCCGAGCCGGGTTTCCAGCTGACGATCCCGATGGCCGTTGCGGTAGGTAGTGCGCTCGTCGGACCGTTCATGGCGCCCGGCGCCGATCAGGCTATCCACCTCGAACTCCATCAGCCGCTGGAGCGTGTGGGCGGCGATGGCGCGCAGGAAGTCGCCGTCGGTACTGGCTTGGATCTGGTCGAGCAGAAGTGTCATCGTGTCATCGGTCATCATGCCTCCTTGGGTCTCGGTCTCGTGTCGCAACTCGACCTTACCTGATGAGCGTGATGACCACCTCCGCGTTGTTGCGGCCCCAAGGGCGGAGGGATGAGATGGACCCAGGTTCCGCTCTGCGAGCTCCACCTGGGTCCATCTCATCCCTTCAGGGGCCAATTTCCACCACTCCGCTGGACGTTACCGTCAAAAAACAAAAAGGCTTGGCCCAGAATTGTCTGGACCTGCGCCCGCAGCTCCGGCGTGGCACGGATTTCCCGAACCGTCCACTCGGTCAGTGTGGCGATCCGGTCGATGAATGCGAGAGCCACCGCCAGCACCTTGATCTGCCGGACCATCGCAAGGCCGGATGGCAGGTGGGTCACGGACCATCCCCTGGTTCCCGCCTCGTCGATAAGGGATGTTGCGGAAAGCTGGAGGGCGGCGGTGTCGGTGAAGCGGAAAGGACTCCCGCACCGAGGGCGATGCGGGAATATGGCTATGCCAGACGTCACGCGGGAGATTGCTACGCTGCGAAGGCCATAGTCGTACCAGCTATACCACGTCATAGCGCCGTTTGACTCGTATTATACCGCAGGCGAGAGGAAGCCCGCACCGGGCTAGGGTGCGGGCTCAGTTAAAACATGGTGTACGTGGATGTCTCTGTGCGCAGTATGAACAATGACAGATTGCACTGCTACATGCGCGGTCTGGTCCGGCATACGTCGGACGGACAAGAAAAACCGCACCAGGCTAGGCGCGGATTAGGGTCGAGAGAAGCACGATTCGGAAGTCCTTCCTCGCCGTGGGCGACAGCACGGCATCTCGTACAACAATCTGTCGGCGCAAAATCACGCGGTCTCTTTGGCTTATGCGAGTGGCGGTGGCGGTTTAAAGATTCACCGGGGACCATAGGAAGCCGCAGGAGTGGTGGAGATGGTCATTCCAGGATGCGCTCGATCCGGGCGGCCGCTGCCTGAAGCAAATTGATCCAACCTGCTCCTTCCCGGCCCATGGCATCGCGAAACAGGTCAGGCCAGGGTTCCAGCAGGCGTGTCACGAACCCTCTGGGAATCGGAATGCCCACCTTGATGGCGTGGATTGTTCCAATGATCTGTTCCAAGCGGTGTTCCGGGGTCACACCAGCCCCCTCCCTGTGGAATGGCGGCCCTGCAGTCTACCACCGTTGCCAGGGCAAGCGTCTGGGTCTTTGTCAGTCAGACATACGTCGGGCGCCATCAAGTCTGGGGATCATCCCGCATGAGTCCAGCCTCTCAACTGCCGGCAGTATCACACTTCATGTCAAGCCGGAAGAAAACGGCCCCAACTGTCACAGTCGCCTCGCATGGAAGGCCGTTGAAACCACACGCAAAACCCTTTAAATCGAGGTGATGTGTAACAGAGCTTCCGGCAAGTTCACCCTGGGGTGAAGAAAATTTTAACGAAAATCCTAATGAGCTGTGTTCGATAGATTTGGTGGGAAGTTGGCATGCGTATTTTGAGGGTTTCACAATGTAACGATGGGTTTTATATACCGGGGCAGGAAGTTAGAAAGCTCGGTGAGTCAAAGTGCAGGAACGTCCTTTTTGCCCGCGCTGCGGCAGCGTGCGGGTGGTGAAATCC
>NZ_JCACHA010000346.1:0-2750 GCF_059503625.1 Skermanella sp. | reverse complement strand
GTGTCATGGACGAGACGACGAGCTTGAACATCAGCCCCTATCTTCTGCGGCCAATCCGCAAGCTCGAGGACGTGCTCGCAAAGCGGGAAGAAGAACAGCTGCGTAAAATCAGGCCTCCGATGACGGCGAACAACCGTTTCGTCCTGATCCTCGGAGGCAAGCGCTGATCCCTGCCCTATTACTGTAACGCCAAGTCATAGAAAGGTTCATTTGCCATAAACGACGGCACCGGGTATCCGCAGCGCAGTCCACAGGGCTGATCGTTTGCTGGAAAGGATGACCGGCGATGAGTTATCAGAAGTACGAGCGCATCGCTCCCCTGTACGATGTGCTGGATAAGGCCTATGAGGTCTCCTGGAAGCGAAGGCTTCGGGGCGAAGTCTTTCGAGACTCGGCCGGAATGGTGCTGGATGCCGGGGCCGGCACCGGATGCAACATTCCATTCTATCCGCGAAACGCGACGATCGTTGCGGTAGACAACAGCCCTGCCATGCTGTCGCGCGCCGCGAAGCGGGCGGCCCGGGAAGGCGTCGAGGCCGAGTTCCTGGAAATGGACCTGACCCGCACCAGCTTTCCGGACGATCATTTCGACGCCATCGCGGTGACCTTCGTCTTCTGCGTCCTTCCGGAGGAGCTGCAACTTCCCGTGCTGCGCGAGTTGAGCCGGATCTGCAAGCCGACCGGGACGATCCGCATCCTCGACTACACGCTGTCCCGGAAGGCGCCGGTCCGCTTGATGATGCGGGTCGCCTCACCCTGGTTGAACTTCGCCTTCGCCGCCCGCTACACGGCACGGTACGAGTCGTATCTGGAACAGGCCGGGCTTTCCGTCATCGAGAACCGGTTCGTCATGGGTGACGTCGTCAAGCTGCTGGTCGTCAGCCCACGAAGCCGCTGACGCGCTCCCGCTGTCCGCCGGGCGACTGCCGGAAGACCCGGCTGGCCGGCAGGTGGATGGTGACCGAAGTGCCGACTCCCGGGGCACTTTTGATGACAAGGCTGCCGCCATGAAGTTCGGTCAGCGACTTGGTGATCGGCAAGCCCAGCCCCGTCCCTTCGTACTTGCGGTTCAGCGTGCTTTCGACCTGGGCGAAGGGCTGGAAGGCGAGAGCCAGTTCATCCTCGTTCATGCCGATGCCGGTATCCTCGACCTGGATATCGACGCCGCCATCCTCCGCCAGTCCGGCGGACACCATGACGCTCCCGCCGCTTTCGGTGAACTTGACCGCGTTCGACAAGACGTTGAGCAGGATCTGCTTGAGTTTAAGTGTGTCGGCGACGACGGGAGGAAGCCCTTCATGGATGGACTGGCGGAGTTGAACCCCGGCGCTCTCGGCACGGTTGATCACGACGCGAATCGAGGCGGATATGACGTCTCCGATGTCGTTGATGTCGTCGGAAAGCTCGGTCTTGGCGGCATCGATCCGGGAATAGTCCAGGATGTCGTTGATGACGGTCAGGAGATGCCTGCCGCTGTCACGGATATCGCGGGCGTATTCGGTATACATCGGCAGGCCGTCCGGGCCGAAGCTGTCGTCGGCGATGATTTCCGAAAAGCCGATGATGGCGTTGAGCGGTGTCCTCAACTCGTGGCTCATGTTGGCGAGGAACTGGCTCTTGGTCCGGTTGGCCAGTTCAGCCTGCTCCTTCGCGTCGCGTAACGATGTCTCGATCCGACGATGGTCCGAGACGTCGCGCGCCATCAGCAGGACCATACGGTCCGTCAGCGACGGAAGCGGCACACCCGTCAACTCGGCGCAGAACGCCGTACCGTCCGACCGGGACAACCAGACTTCGCATCGGGGCAGCCCGGCACCTGCCGACAGGGCGGCAAGGACGTGACCGCGATCGACCGCCGAGGTACCGGCGCCCAGCAGGCTGGCTACAGGGCGCGCCAGGATGAAGTCGTCAGACTCGGCGCCGAGCATGGCCGTCCCGTTGCCGTTGACGTAATCGACCAGCCCGTTGCGGGCGATCATCACCAGTTCCGGGGTTGCCGTAACGATCGTCCGATACCGTTCTTCGCTTTCGCGCAGCCGCCTGCCCTCATCCACCAGCAGGTCCACGGTCTGGATGGAGCGCTTCGTGAGGCTGCTCAGCCTGAACAGCAGCCAGACCGCCGCCGCTCCGAGCAGCAGCCCCGCGCCCGGAAGCGGTCCTGACGCCGCCTGCGCCGCGACGACGGGCAGAAGGATCAGCAGGACCACCGCTATCGCCAAGGCTCCGGTGGTTCGCTGAATGGCACGCGCGTGCGCCTTGGCGGCGGTCTTGTCATATGCGTCGATGTTCATCGATTGCACCGGAAGAGCCGCCCTTCGCCTTTGCATCATAAGCCGCTACCATTAAGCAGCGCCTGTCGTAAAGAAAACCGGAAGCTCGGGCAGGAAATATTATCGGGGAGTTGCCAGCCTGCGGATCAGCTCCGCCCGGACCGCAGCGGCATCCTCGTTGGGGATCTGGCAAGTGCCGGCGGCAAGATGGCCGCCGCCGCCGTATTCCAGCATCAGCGGCCCGACCGCGACCGGCGACGTGCGGTCGATGATCGACTTTCCTACGGCGAACACCGTGTTCTGCTGCTTCAGGCCCCACAGGACATGCATGGAAACCCGGGCCTGCGGATACAGCGCGTAGATCATGAACCGGTTGCCGGCGTGGATGACCTCCTCCTCGCGGAGGTCGAGGACGACGACGTCGCCATGGACTTCAGCCAGGCGCTTTACCTGATCGGTGAACAGCTTTTCCTGCGCAAA
>NZ_JCACHA010000345.1:0-2753 GCF_059503625.1 Skermanella sp. | reverse complement strand
CAGCCGGACGGTGGAGCGCCCCGACCAGCCCAGCCTCCGGGATGGTCGGGCGGCTCTCTCGTCGCAGGGACGTCATGAAGCTCAAGACGACCATCGCTGCCGGGTATTTCACGGTCATTGGCCTCGTCGCCGTCGTCGGTGTGGTCGGGCTGCTCGGCCTTTATCAATACGCCGCCTCGGTCGAGAACGGCACTGCCGCAACCCGTTTGTCGCTGGCGATGGGCGAGGTTCGCGCCCTGGAATGGAGCGCCCTTCGGGGCGACCTGTCCGCCTCGTCGGACGCCCAGGGGCGGCTCGCATCGATCGTCGACCAGTTCGCGACGCGCGGAATGGCAGCGGAACAGGCGTCCGCCGACCGCTACGCGCAGGCGTTTCAAAGCTTCGTCGGCGTCGAGGAGAAGCTGCTGGCAGGCGACACGATCATCGGCAAATCGGTCCAGCAACTGGCCTCGCTGTCGGATGTACTGGTTACGTCCCAGGTGAAGCTCGCCCGCGCCGCCGGCCGAGATCTGGAAGAGGCGGAGGCGGCGGCACGAGCCGCGACTACCCTCGCCGATCTTGTCGAGTCGATCCGTGACGGCGTGGTCAATGCGCAGCTTGCGGAAATGGCGTTTCTGAACCATCCCGACAGCAGCGAGATCACCCCCGCCCTGGAAGCGCTCGATGAGGCTGCCAGCTTCACCGCCCGCCTGCCGCCGGAAGACGGCGGTCCGGCGCGCGAGATCATCGAGGCCTACACCATATCCATCGGCGAAACCTCCGCGGCATATGCCGGCTACGAGAGCTACCGCGAAGTCATCCTCCGGCTGCTCGGCGAGTTGGACCGGCTCCACTCGTCCCTGCCGCCCGGCACCGATGCCTCGACCCGGTTCGAAGCGGCGGAACTTACCGCCTGGGCCTGGCGCGCGCGGGCGAACGGTACCCTGGGGGAAGACCTCAGCATCCCGCGCATCAGCCATCCCGAACTTGACGCAATGAAGGCGCTGGCCGTCCGGGTGATCGACCTGACCAGACAGATGGCGGCCGCCCGGTCCGAACTTCTTCAACTCTCGACCGTGGACGAAGCGCAGTCGCGGGGCATCGCCTTCTCCATGGAGAACATCAAGGAGCGCTATTTCGCGACCCGCTCGGCTGCCGAAGCCAAGGCCGTCGAAGCCCGCGAAGGCTATATCCGGGCCATGTCCGCCGCCGACCGGGGGCGCCAGATCCGGGCAGCCTCCCTCCAGGTCGCGCTGGCGCTATCCGATCTTTCCTCCGGCAAGCGCGACGTGCTTCGGGAAGAGATCGCCGGCACCATGGCCCGAGTCGCGGGACACCTGAACGAGATTGCACAGCAGACGGGGCAAACCGACCATATCGCGACCATGCGCGCCTTGCTGGCTCCGCTTGAGGCAAGTTTCGTCCAGCAGATCGACCTCCAGTCCACGGCTGTCCGTCTGGCGCGCGACATGAACGCCGCCGCAGTCGAAGCCTCGCAGCAGGCCCGCACTCTCTCCGATTCGGGATTGGCCGCCGCGGAAGCGGGGAAGCGGAACTCGGTCGTCTTCATCGTCACCACCCTTGCGCTCGCCACGCTGGCGGGACTCGGTTTCGCCTTCGTGCTGGGCCGCCATGTCTCCCTCGGCGTCACGCGCATGAGCGAGGCGATGAGCGCCATCGCGCATGGACAACTGGATGCCGACATTCCCAACCGGGGGCAGCGGGGCGAACTGGGCCAGATGGCCGAGTCGCTGGTCGCCTTCAAGGACAACGCCCGTCTGCGGATAGAGGCGGAACAGCGCGCCCAAGACGCCCGCCATCAGGCCGATGCCGAGCGGCGCGAAGTCCTGGGGCAACTCGCCGGCACCTGCGAAAGCCGGCTGCTGCCGCTGGCCCAGCAGGTTTCCTCCGCGTCCCGCCGTCAGTCGGACGATGCGCGCCAGCTTCTGGACATGGCCGAGCAGGCTATGAAGCGCTCCGGAACGGTCGCCGACGAGGCCGGGAGCACCGGCCGCAATCTCGGCTCCGTCGCCTCCGCGACGGAGGAGATGGCCGCCTCCATCGCCGGTATCGCGCACAGCATGCTGTCCACTGCGGAACTGGCGCGCCGTAGCGTGACGGAAGCCGACCGCGTTCGCGACAATCTGGAAAGTCTTGTCCAGGTCGCGGCAAGTGTCGGCGATGTGGTGGTCCTGATCCGGGAGATCTCCGAACAGACCAACCTGCTGGCGCTCAACGCCACGATCGAGGCCGCCCGTGCCGGCGAAGCGGGCAAGGGCTTCGCCGTAGTCGCGAGCGAGGTCAAGAGCCTCGCCAACCAGACTGCCCGGGCGACCGAGGAGATTTCGGCCCGGATTGACGGCATCCGCGCGGAAACGCTGGGCGCCACCGACGCTATCCGGGGGATCTCCTCGATCATCGAACAGATGGACATCGCCACCGGGTCGGCAGCCGGAGCCGTCGAGCAGCAGCGCAGCACGACGCGGGAGATCGCGCAGACCACCCAGGGGGTTTCGTCCAGCGTCGACCGCATCAGCACCGACATCGCCGTCGTCAGCGACCGTGCCCGTGAAACGGAAACGGTCGCCCGTGCCCTTCAGGCGGCAGCCGAAAGTCTGGGGGGAGAGGCGGACGACATGGAGCGGACGGTCAACGACTTCATCTCTCAGATACGCTCTCTCTGAAAATCACCGATATGGTCAGAAAACATGCAAAATCCCTTAGAGTCTGTCCGGTATGATTATTGCTGGAGTTGAAGCCTAGCGATGCGCCGC
>NZ_JCACHA010000344.1:875-2756 GCF_059503625.1 Skermanella sp. | reverse complement strand
CGTGCGGTCCTGGGAACCCTGGCCCTCGGATGGGTCACCGGTGGACGGGCTCTGCTGATCCGCTCCACCTTGCCCCTGCTTCTGGTCGGGGATGGGCGGTGTCTTCCGGTCCTGGGAACCCTGGCCTCCACTGGGAGCGGGGGTTTGATCAGCCATCTGGAAATCCTCCCTTATCTGGTAGCGGTTCACTCGGCCGCGGTTGCATAGGGAACGTTGCGGCCGCCGTAGCGCCGCACCCGGATGTTGGCCTGCTCGGCATGGCCGGCGAAGCCTTCGAGCATGCACAGCCGCGAGCAGTACTCGCCGACCATGGCCGACGCTTCGTCGGTCTGGACCCGTTGATAAGTGCAGGTCTTCATGAACTTGCCCACCCACAGGCCGCCGGTGTAACGCGCCGCCCTGTTGGTCGGCAGCGTGTGGTTGGTGCCGATCACCTTGTCGCCATAGGACACGTTGGTGCGGGGGCCGAGGAACAGCGCGCCGTAGTTGGTCATGCGCTGGAGGAAATAGTCTGGGTCCTGGGTCATGACCTGGACATGCTCCGACGCGATCCGGTCGGCCTCGGTTACCATTTCCTCGTAACTGTCGCACACGATCACTTCGCCATAGTCGGCCCATGACTTACTCGCCGTCTCCGCGGTCGGAAGAATAGTCAACAGCCGCTCGACCTCCGCCATGGTTTCGCGGGCGAGCTTTTCTGAATTCGTCAGCAGCACCGCTGGCGTTGTCGGTCCATGCTCGGCTTGGCCCAGCAGATCGGTCGCGCAGATCTCGCCGTCCACCGTCTCGTCCGCGATCACGAGCGTTTCGGTCGGTCCCGCGAACAGGTCAATGCCGACGCGCCCGAACAACTGCCGCTTGGCCTCGGCGACGTAGGCATTGCCGGGGCCGACGATCATATCGACGGCCTCGATCGACTGGGTACCGAGCCCCATGGCGCCGACCGCCTGTATGCCGCCCAGGCAATAGATTACATCGGCGCCGGCGAGGTGCTGGGCGGCGACAATGGCATGGGCCGGTTTGCCGTGGTAGGGTGGCGCGCAGGTGATCACACGCGGCACACCGGCGACGCGCGCCGTGATCACCGACATGTGCGCCGAGGCCAGCAGGGGATACTTTCCGCCGGGCACATAGCAGCCGACCGAGTTGACCGGAATGTTCTTGTGGCCCAGCACGACGCCCGGCAGGGTTTCGACCTCGAGGTCCTGCAGCGCCGCTTTCTGGTGTTCGGCGAATTTACGGACCTGCTCCTGCGCGAACCGGATGTCGTCGAGATCGCGCGGGGACAATTGGGACAGACAGTCCTGGATCTCCTGATCCGTGAGACGATAGTCGTCACGGTCCCAGTTGTCGAACTTGACCGAGAGTTCGCGGACCGCCGCGTCCCCCCGTGCCGCGATGTCACCGAGAATACTCTCGACCGTCGCCCGCACCTTTGCGTCGGCTGCAGCAACGGCTTCGACGTCGCGACCTCGCTTCAGATAACGAGCCATAGGGCTCCTCCTCTTTGTGATTTCTCCAGGTCTACGTTGCCTGTCTTTCCTCAACTGGCCGGAAAGCGATACCGCTTTGCTTATACCACCAGATCAGCCCGCTAGGCCGTCCTGATGGGCAGCCGCCATCGGGCCTCAACGGTATCGTCAACGGTCCTTTGGGCATGTTCGAATGGTTGGCAGCTTGGAGTGAGTTTAACCATGTCGTGTCACCCCTTCTCAATCTCTTACGCTTCCGCTTCCATTACGCAGCACGTTCCAGGACGCTTCCGGCGCGGATCAGGTCGGCCGCCTTTTCACCGATCATGACAGTGGGTGCTGCGGTGTTGCCCGAGGTGATCGTCGGCATGATCGAGGCGTCGGCGATACGCAGGCCCTCCAGTCCATG
>NZ_JCACHA010000344.1:0-865 GCF_059503625.1 Skermanella sp. | reverse complement strand
CTGCGCATCGACCACGGCGTAAGCGTCCTCGGCAGGTCCCATCTTGCAGGTGCCGACCGGGTGGAAGATCGTCGTGCCGATGTCGCCAGCCGCATTTGCCAACTCCTCGTCGCTCTGGAGTTCCGTACCTGGGCGGTATTCCTCGGGCTGGAAGCGCCGCAGAGCCTCAGCCGCCGCGATCCGGCGGGTCAGCCGGATCGCATCGACCGCCACCCGCCTGTCCTCGTCAGTGCTGAGGTAGTTGAGCTGGATCGCGGGATGGGTGCTCGGCTCCGGGCTCCTGATCCGGACAAATCCGCGGCTGGTTGGGCGCAGGTTGCACACCGAGGCGGTGAAGGCCGGGAATGGATGGAGCGCCTCGCCGAATTTGTCCAGGCTCAAAGGCTGGACATGATACTCCAGATTGGGTGTATCGAAGCTGGGATCGCTCCTGGTGAAACAGCCGAGCTGGGAGGGTGCGGCGGTCATCGGCCCACGCCGGTACAGGGCGTATTCCCAGGCCATGCCGGCGCGTCCAAACATGCCACGCGCCCGCTCGTTGAGCGTGAGCGTGTTCTTGACCTTGTAGACCAGGCGGATCTGAAGGTGGTCCTGCAGGTTGCCGCCAACCCCCGGCAGCTCGTGCTGCACCTCGATGCCAGCATTGCGCAGCCACTCCCCAGGTCCGATGCCTGAAAGCTGAAGCAGGTGCGGAGACCCGATCGAGCCTGCGGCCAGGATCACCTCGGCTCGGGCGTTCGCGGTTTTGACCCCGCCCTTATGGAGGAATTCCACACCGGTGCAGCGCCGGCCCTCGATCACCAGCCGTTTGACCTGTGCCGCGGTCTGCACGAGCAGGTTGGTCCGCCGCTTGGCCGGACGCAGG
>NZ_JCACHA010000343.1:0-2760 GCF_059503625.1 Skermanella sp. | reverse complement strand
CCGCCAGTCACAACCGATTCAGATGCCTCAAGCTGTTCCCGGATGGACACTAAGAGAGCGTCAGTGATTTCGCGAGTCTTTGTCCAGATCCAGGTTCAGCTACTTGGAAGATCACCAAACGGCGATAAGTTTGCGCTCGTTCAGCTGCGTGTGCCGGTTCAGCACCGACACCTTGGACCAACGCCAAGTTAATCAGATGGGGCAGTTGGACATGAGCTGCGCCTTTGCCGCCGCCTCTTTTTGAACGCGGCCAAAGATTGCCCTCTGCTTGGCGCAGAGCGCGGGCTAACCGTCCGACAGCATCCTCAGCATCGCCAGTTGTCGCGGAAATGGCTGCAATAGCTTCAGTGGTGGTTGCCATGCTGGACAATAGAGTGAGAGAGAGGCTCAATGCAAAAGAAAAGTTTGGCACGCCGAACTTTTTGGCCGACGGGACGGGCCTTTTTGTGACCTTCTTTGATGTCGACATTTAAAGAGCGGAGAATGCTTACCGTCGCCCTCCCGCTCGACGCTTGCGTGCTGCCGGCTGCCGGCGCTCTTTGATGAAACGCCTCCAGCGCCCAGTGCGGTCGCTCGCAACTTCGGCTCCGCCGTGACGCCTGAGCCAAGCAGCACTGCCAACGACATTGCCGCCTTGCGTGTGGCACTGGCCGCCGAGCGCCTGGCCCGGCAGGAGGCCGAGGCACGGGCCACGGGTGCCGAGGTGGTGGTCGCACACCTCAAGCTGCTCATCGCCAAGCTTAAGCATGATAAGTTCGCGCCTCCTCGGAGCGCAGTCGCGAGCTGATCGACCAGCTTGAGCTGGAGCTCGGCGAGTTGGTTGCCGCCGCCAGAGAGGACACAATCCAGGCCGAGAACGCTGCGGCCAAGCACAGCCGAGGAGGTGCGGGCCTACGTAGAGGCCTCGCCCTATTACCGGGCTGCGATGTACTCCGGCTGCGCCGTGCACCCCTTCGGCCTTGTGCTTGGCGCCGCAGTTGGCGGTGTGACCTGGCCGGAAGGCGCCACTAGACTGCGACCTTGACCGGGGAGCGTCGCACGTCACCGCCCCTACCTGGTATTCGCAGGGCGACCCGAGGCTACTGGCAACGGATGGCCGTGACGGCGTGTTCGGCCTGCTCGGCGTCAATCTGGCACTGCCTGCCCTTCTCGCCCTTGGTGATACCCTCGGGTGGCGATCACAGCCTGGTGGGCTTGCCCGCACATGGTTAGCTTAGTTTGCTGGTCAGTTGGCGCCCACTGCACCAAGGAAGCGATTGATGTGGATCATGGTGTCCGGACCGTACTCGTCTGGTGGCGCTGACGCAGCGCAACGTGTCCAAAACTTGAGGCTTATGAACAAGGCGGCCGTTACGCTCTTCCGGGCTGGGCATGTCCCCATTATCGGCGTCAACATGGCACTGCCGATGATCGAGGCTGCAGGGGGCAGCGAGCTCGCTTACCAGGAACTCATGATGCCGGTTTCCCTAGCGCTGGCAGACCGGTGTGATGCCTGCTTGCGCATCGGCGGTCCGTCAAAGGGCGCCGATGACGAAGCCGAACAGTTCAGGCTTGCTAGCCGCCCCGTCTACAGAAGCCTCGTGGAAGTACCGCACGGTGCATAAGTCCAAGAGCAGCGTCATGTCTCGTGATGCTGAATAGGTAGCGGATGCGGCACATGAGGCAGAAGCGAGTCGTAGTGGTGTTCTTCTCAGCGGCAGGTATGACGGCAATGCTCGCGGAAGCAGTAGCCGCGGGAATAGGGGAAGCCGGTGCCGACGCTGTTCTCTTGCAGATCATGCCAGACCGCATCGTCGCCGGCCGCTTCATCAATAACAACCTGCTGTGCGCTTGCGACGAGGCCGATGCGCTCGTGTTCGGCAGCCCGACTTACATGGGCGGGCCGGCGGCGCAGTTCAAAGCGTTCGCAGATGCTACGAGCGAGCGTTGGGGCGAACAGCGTTGGGCTGGCAAAGTCGCAGGAGGCTTTACCACTGGCGCGTGCGCCAACGGCGACCAGGGGCACACGCTTGCCTACTTTACCGTGCTCGCTGCCCAGCATGGAATGCTGTGGTGCGGGCTCGACATCCCCGGAGAGGCCGACCCTGACGGACGAAACCGGCTCGGCAGTCAACTTGGGCTTGCCACGCACGCCGTGGGCGGGAAGCATCACCCCTCCGATCTGGCGACGGCCCGGTATCTCGGTGCACGGCTGGCAAAGCTTTGCTCCCGTTTCGGCTGATGAAGCCGCCCATCACCCGGCTCGCGCCATCCTTAGGATCTCCTCGACGAAGGCCGATTTGCCCTCCGTATAAGCCTCGCGGTCGGTGGCATGGCGTGCGGCAAGGTCCCGCTTGAGGGCGACATAGCGGTCGGCCTGCTCGGGATGGCTGCGGAGGTAGTCACAGAACAGGAGGCGCTGCCACGGATCGCTTCCGGGCTCGGCATATGGACATGGTGGGTGCGCCGGGGTGCGGGCGGGAGGCCACGGACGAAAAACAGGCGGTCGTGGCGTGGATTGTCGGCCCAGAAGGCGTAGCCAAGGGCCGTCATCGGCTTAGGTGCGATCTCGCGTGCTTCCTCGACCGAGCGGACGGCCATGAGGATGTCGATAATAGGCTTGGCAGGCATCCCAGGGTTGGCGGTGCTACCGAAATGCTCGGCGGCGAGGATGAGGCTCGCCGGCAGACCGGCACGGAGGCGTGCCAACTCAGCCTCGTACATGGAGGGCCAAGCCAGATCATAGGGTACGAGTTCGATTTCGTCCGCCATGCCGCCCTT
>NZ_JCACHA010000342.1:0-28849 GCF_059503625.1 Skermanella sp. | reverse complement strand
AACAGCCGGCAGCACCCAGTCGGTCGCGACGTACACGATTACCAGCACGACGCTGCCATACATGCTGACGACCGAGATGAGCTTCGCGGTCAGCGGGATCACGCCGTGGCGGTTCCAGGCGACCAGCGGAGGCCCGAAATGCGGATGGCTGTAGATCCAGCTATGGAAGCGTTCCGAACTGCGTGAGAACGCCCAAGCGGCCACGATCAGGAAAGGTACGGTCGGCAATACCGGAAGAAAGACCCCCAGCGTGCCCAGGCCGACCATCAGGAAGCCGAGTGCCAGCAGGCAATGGCGGACGACCGGGTTCGCCGGGGCATGGCGGAACTTCTCGAAGGCTGCGGGGTGGCCGGGCGCCTGATCCGCTGGAGTCTGGTCGGGTGGAGTGGCCGTCATGGTGTCCTGAACGGGAGCAATACCAGAGCCGGAAAGTTCCGCCCTGTCGTGCGACTTTCAAAGATGGCGGAGTTGTCGGGCCACGATCCAACCTACGAAGCAGGAGCCTGTAGGTTGGGCCGTGGCCCGACATCAGCGCGCTGACATGTCAGAACTTTCCAGCTCTCGTATAAGCCCCCACGTCCCATCCATGTAGTGATGGAACGCGGTAAAACCATCCGGCAGCCCGTCATCCGGTGACGCCGGGGAACCGGTAATCCCGGAACTGCTCGCGCAGCTTCGTCTTCAAAAGCTTTCCCGTGGCGGTATGGGGCAGTTCGTCCACGAAGACGACATCGTCGGGCAGCCACCATTTCGCGATCCGGCCCTCGAAGAAGGCGAGCAGCGCTTCCCGCGTCAATTCGCTTTCGGGCCGCCGGACGACGACGAGCAAAGGCCGCTCGTCCCATTTCGGGTGCGCCATGCCGATAGCCGCCGCTTCGATCACGTCGGGATGGGCGACCGCCGTGTTCTCCAGTTCGATCGAGCTGATCCACTCGCCGCCCGACTTGATCACGTCCTTGCTGCGGTCGGTGATCTGCATGTAGCCGTCGGCGTCGATGGTCGCGACGTCGCCGGTGGAAAACCAGCCCTCGTCGTCATGGGCCGGCCCCGGCGGCTCGTTGTAATACTGTGCGCAGACCCAGGGACCGGAAACCTTCAGATGCCCGAACGCAACGCCGTCGTGGGGAAGCGGCTTGCCCTCGTCGTCGGCGATGGTCATGCGGACGCCGTAGATCGGACGCCCCTGCTTGGCCCGGACCGCCATCTTTTCGTCATCGGAAAGACCGTCCATGCGCGGCATCAGGCGGGATACCGCCCCGATCGGCGATGTCTCGGTCATTCCCCAGGCATGCACCAGTTCCACGCCGAACTCGTCCTGGAACGTCTCGATCATGGCGCGCGGCGCCGCCGAGCCGCCGACGATGGTGCGGCTCAGGGTGGTGAACCGCTTGCCGTTGTCCTGCATATGGCGGATCAGGCCGGCCCAGATGGTCGGCACTCCGGCGCTGACGGTCACGCCGCCCAGTTCCATCATCTCGTACAGGCTGGCCCCATCCATTTTCGCACCCGGAAAGACCAGCTTGGCGCCCGTCATCGGGGCCGCGTAGGGCAGGCCCCAGGCGTTGACATGGAACATCGGGACCACCGGCATCACGGTATCGCGCGACGACAGGCTCAACGCGTCCGGCATCGAAATGCTGAAGCTGTGCAGCACGGTGGAGCGGTGGCAGTAGAGCACGCCCTTGGGGTTGCCGGTCGTGCCGGAGGTGTAGCACAGCGACGATGCGGTCCATTCGTCGAACTCCGGCCAGTCGTAGCGGTCGGAATGGCCGTGGACCAGATCCTCGTAGCACAGCAGGTTGGGCAGCTTCGACTCGGGCATGTGGTCCCGGTCGGTCAGCACCACCACGCCCTTGACCTTGCCCAGGCTTTCCCTGATCCCTTCCAGGAGCGGAATGAACGTCAGGTCGACGAACAGATAGGCGTCTTCCGCGTGGTTGATGATGTAGGAGATCTGGGGCGGGAACAGCCGGGGGTTGATCGTATGGCAGACGGCGCCCATGCCCGAAACCGCGTAGTAAGTCTCGAAATGGCGATAGCCGTTCCACGCAAGCGTCCCGATCCGGTCGCCCGGCCGGACGCCGAGCGAAACCAGGGCGTTGACGAGCTGGCGGGCGCGCTTGGCGGCCTCGGCATAGGTGTAGGTATGGATGGGGCCTTCGACCGTGCGCGAAACGATCTCGGTGGCGCCGTGGTAGTCTTCCGCATGCTGGATCAGGGATGAGATCAGCAGCGGCTTGTCCATCATCAGTCCGCGCATCTGTACGTCGCCTCCCGGGCTGTTTGGTTTTGGGCTGTTTGTTCTGGCCGTTCGATTTTTGCTTGGGAACGATCATACGAAATCGTGGAGGAGTTGGACAGGCCGGCGGTTTCGGCAAGGTTCGCTTACACGGTCCGCTCAGCGCGCCGACGGCAGCAGTCCCTCGTCCATGAAACGGTGCCAGACGCCGCCGGAGATCGTCCGGGATGCCGCTTCGATGTCCGGTGCGAAGTAGCGGTCGCGGTCGTAGAAAGGCACATCGGCGCGTACGATGCCCAGCGCGTCGCGCAGGCACGGAGAGGTTTCCAGCGGACGGTGGAAGTCGATGCCCTGGCAGGCGGCCAGCAGTTCGATCGCGACGATGCCCGTCGTGTTCTCCGCCATGTCGCCCAGCCGCCGTGCCGCATGGGTCGCCATGCTGACATGGTCCTCCTGGTTGGCGGAGGTCGGCAGGCTGTCGACGCTGGCGGGATGGGCAAGAAGCTTGTTTTCCGACGCCAATGCGGCCGCCGTCACCTGGACGATCATGAAGCCGGAATTGAGACCGCCTTCCGCCACCAGGAAGGGCGGCAGCCCGCTGAGATGGGTATCCATCAGCAAGGCGGTCCGGCGCTCCGACAGCGCGCCCGTTTCGGCCAGCACCAGCGCCAGCATGTCCGCAGCCAGGGCGACCGGTTCCGCATGGAAGTTGCCGCCGGACAGGATGTCGCCGCTCCCGGGGAAGACCAGCGGGTTGTCGGTGACGGCATTGGCCTCCCGCTCCAGCACGGCCGCTGCGAAGCGCAGATGGTCCAGGCAGGCACCCATCACCTGCGGCTGGCAGCGCAGCGAGTACGGATCCTGGACCCGTTCGTCGCCGGTCAGGTGCGACTGGCGGATGGCGCTGCCCGACAGCAGGCGCCGCAGCAGCCGGGCGACGTCGATCTGGCCGGGCTGCCCGCGCAGCTCATGGATGCGGGGGTCGAACGGCACGTCGCTGCCCCGGGCGGCATCGACGGACAGCCCGCCGGCGACCAGGGCCGCCGCCATGCAGTCTTCCGCCGCGAACAATCCCTGGAGCGCCAGTGCCGTCGAGACTTGGGTGCCGTTCAGCAGGGCAAGACCTTCCTTGGCCTCCAGCACCAGGGGCCGAAGGCCGGCGGCAGCCAGTCCTTCCGCTGCCGGAACGGTCCTGCCTCCGGCCGTGACCTCCCCTACCCCGATCAGCGCCGCCGTCAGGTGGGCCAGCGGCGCCAGATCGCCCGAGGCGCCGACGGAGCCCTTGGACGGAATCACCGGCAGGACGCCGTGGTTGACCAGATCCAGCAGCGATTCGATCACGACAGGCCTGACGCCGGAATGGCCGCGCGCCAGGCTGGCCGCCTTGAGGACGAGGATCAGGCGTACCGTGGCTTCTGACAAAGGCGCTCCCGTTCCGGCGGCATGGGAGAGCACCAGGCGCGACTGAAGTTCGCGCAGGCTGTCGTTCGGGATGCGCTTCCGGGCCAGCAGGCCGAAGCCGGTATTGATGCCATAGGCGGCGTCGCCGCGCGCGATGACGTCGGCAACGGTCTTCGCCGCCTCTTCGACGGGCTTTTCCCAGCCGGGGTCGAGTGCCACCGACGAACTGGATGAGCGGGCGATGCGCCGCAGGAGGGACAGTGTCAGCCCGGCTGGCCGGATATGCTGAAGTTCGCTCATGCTTCGGTGCTTCCCCAGGATTGAGTCCCGGCCCCGGATCGAGCCCCGGCCCAAGCGGCGGACCTAGCGGTCAGGCACCCAGGCGGCGGACTGCGAGATCCAGCGCGATGCGTAATTGTACCGCCGAATAGGGCTTCTGCACAAAGCCCAGAGGATACGTGGATGTGATCCGGCTCATGGTCTGGTGATCGGTATAGGCCGAAAGATAAACCGACCGGATGCCGAACTCCGCCCTCAACCGCCGGGCGGTATCTATGCCGTCCGTCGGGCCGCGCAGCCGGATATCCATCAAGGCCAATTCCGGCTTGGTGCGGCCGGCAAGTGCCAGCGCTTCCGGTTCGGACGCGGCCACACCGCAGACTTCGTAGCCCAGTTCGTCCAGGGTGCAGCGAATCCCTAACGCCACCAGGGCATCGTCCTCGACGATCATGATTCGAATCCGCTTGGCTTTCGCAGGTTCCGAATTTTCAATCATCAGGGTCTCGCGTCGCACATTCCTGAATATTCAAAGCCTGAGTAATACAGGCCTCCCTGGTCCGGCATGGATCGGAACCGGATTCGGTGAGCAGACGCCAATCCGGCTTTTCAAACAACATGTCGACCCGCAAGTCGCCGCCTGAGCATAGTTTTCCGGTATTTCTTCGGCATATTTCACAGAGTCGCTACGGTGATGAATCATATCGGAAGTGGTTGGGCGGATACCTCGCAACCCGAGATTATAACGAATTTTGAGTGAGGCAAGACGTATCACCATTTCGGCGGGACAGGGCGCGAAATATAAATCCTAGCCGGTCGGATATGACCGTTCATCCTCAGTCTCTCGCCTTTCGATACATTTTAAGTTGCTTGCCAAAGGTCGTATGCTGAGTCTTAACCTTTGGTGGAAGGGCAGCGAGCCAAGCCACTGAAATGAAATTCTTAATTTATTAACCAATGGTGCCTAATGGTGGTACAGCAGTGCCCTCCAGGAACCATCATGTTTCGCCGTACAAACATTATGCTCTCGCGCATCACATTGTTCGCAGCGTTCGCCTGCGCCCTGATGTTCTTCACCACGGCGGCGCGCGCCGCGCCGCCCTACGCGGAATTCCTGCTGGATCCCGCCACGGGTGCGGTCCTGCACGCGGTCAACGCCGATTCCCCGACCCAGCCGGCGTCGCTGACCAAGATGATGACCTTGTTCCTGGCATTCGACGCCCTGGACAAGGGAGATCTGGCGCTCGACCAGATGATCCCCGTGTCACGGCGCGCGCAGAACATGGCGCCGTCCAAGCTCGGCCTCGTGGCCGGCACGTCGATCCGGGTCGAGGACGCGATCCTGGGTCTGGTCACCCGGTCCGCCAACGATGCGTCGGTCGTCCTGGCCGAAGCGATCGGCGGGACCGAAGAGCAGTTCGCCGAAATGATGACGATGAAGGCGCGGATGCTGGGCATGCGCAACACCAGCTTCCACAATGCTTCCGGCTTGCCCAACAGCCGGCAGATCACGACGGCGCGCGACATCGCGGCGCTTTCCCAGGCGCTCATCAAGGGCCATGCCCGGCACTATCCGTATTTCAGCCGCACCAGCTTCACCTATAACGGCGCTCCGGTTCAGACGCACAACCGCCTGATGAGCCGGTACGACGGCATGGACGGCATCAAGACCGGCTTCGTCAATGCCTCGGGCTTCAATCTGGCGGGAACGGCAGTTCGCAACGGCCGCCGGCTGATCGCCGTCGTGCTGGGCGGCCGGACCTCCAGGGAGCGCGACAACCGCGTCGCCGCCTTGCTCGACCACGGTTTCGGCGTCGCCCCGCTCCGGCCCAACGTCTCCACCATCGAAGTCGCGGCGGCGGTTCCGGCGGTCCGGTCGGCGATCAAGGCGGCGGTGCAGCCGCCGGTCCGGCAGCAGGCGCAGAAGCCGCTCCGCGAACAGGCGAAACCGGTCGCCAAGACCAAGGCCGCGCCGGCCAAGCCGGGTTCCTGGACGATCCAGGTCGGCAGCTTCAAGAGCCAGAAGGCAGGACAGGCCGGACTGGATACGACCGGCAAGGTCATTCCCGCCCAGTTGAAAGGTGCCGGCAGCACGGTGGTAAAGGGCAGGAACGGCTCTTTCCAGGCGCGCTTCACGGGCTTGACCAAGACTGCCGCCGAACAGGCGTGTTCCCGCCTGGAAGCCAAAGGCCAGGACTGCCTGGTGATGGCGCCCCGCAACTGACCCTTCTCCCCTGACAGGGCCTGCAAAGGGCCGGGCGCCCGGGCGGCGCCCGGCCCTTTTCGTATCACAAACCGGAGGTGCGCGGATCCAGTTTCAGGATCCTGGCCACTTCCAGCGCCGCGTCGCGCTCAGACGGTGTCAGGCCACCGTCATGGCAGGCGCGGGCGACATGCAGGGCGGCGTTCAGCACGGTGGCTTTCTGGTCGTCCGGCGCATCGGACGCAAAGTCGGCGAGTACCGCCAAGGCGCGGTCATGGCCGTACTCCGCATCGCGGTCGAAGTTCGACATATGCAGGCCGACGACGCGATGGATATCGTCGGCCGTAGCCGGATCGCCCATCAGGCATTTCAGCGCCTCGTCGTCGATTTCCTTAAGTTCCTTGGGTTCCAGCGCCCCATCGGCGAAAGCGATCAGCGCACCCGCCGCGATCACCGCCGGCACGAGAGCCGGCAGCGCATCGGCTTCGATATCGATGTCTCCGAGATGGCTCACCAAGCTGTCGATGAATGACATGATCGTTCCCCTGCCCTGAATTGCAGTGCCATCGGCGGCACCCTGACCGCTATCCGCGTCATGCTGCCGGTGACTGCCGGCTACCAGTCATGGTTAGAAGCTCGCGGGCGGTCAATACCACGATTGGCAGGTCATCCCGGCAGGACAGCAGATGCGCGTCCGCGCTTACTACGACGGCACCGGCAGCGGCAGCCAGCGCAGCGAACTTGCGGTCTTCCGGGTCTTCGATCCGGCTGAACCGATCCAGCCTCGTCTCGCCCCGGTATTCCCCCGCAGGGTCGAACAGACCGCGAAACTCTTCCCAGTCAAGGCGCGGGATGCGCCGAAGCACGGCCTCGTTTTCCCGCCGCGTCTCCTCGTTCCAGACCAGACGGAAGTCTCCGCGGCGGACCGCCTCGACAAGCCTGCCGGCGGCGCTCGCACCCCTGAACCCGGCGGCGACGAGGACATTCGTATCGAGGATCACGCGCGGCGGAGCGATGACTTCGGCATCGGTCACCGCGAGCACGGCTCCATCACGGGTTTGCTCTTGTTGTGACCGCTCCCGTGCGGACGGTGGACTTCGGCACCATGGTGAGGACGATCATGATTGTGGTTGTGGCTGTGTACGTGGCCGGCATGATCGTCACCAGGGATCCTGAGCTTGCGCTCCGCCGCCTCCCTGAAGGCATGCTTGACCGACTCCGGCCGCCTGACCCAGGCGACGCCCGTCCGGTCGCTTTCCTCATAAAGCCTTTGCGCCAGTTCCTCGCGCAGCTTGACATCGATTCTCATCGTGTCCGTCTCCTTGCACTTGGCCAACACAGGGGCAACAGGTGCCCGACGACGCCGTTGCGTCCCAAGCGGTTCCCCCATGCGATTTCGAGGCATGTTGTCCCAGTACCGCAAACCCGATCCTCGAAGGATGGTTTCGTCGTCCAGGATACGCGACTGATGTAGGTGCCGGGATATCGGCGATCAGGCTGACCGCGCAATTTCGCAGGCGGTGTGATCGAAGGGTCCCATAAGCGCCCGTTCCCATCCGGAGCGGCCGACATATTGACCTTCCAGCCGCTGAAAGGTTTAGCCTCATGCCCGCGCAAGCTCCTTTGCGGCAGTTCCGGAGATCGACGACCATGAAACCACTGGCAAGCATTCCCGTCCTGGCGGCACTCCTCGGATGCACGGTCCTGGCAGGACCGGCTTTCGCCCAGCAGGCTCCCGCGATGAACCATTCTGCTCATGAAATGCCGGCTTCGGGCAGTCCGGTGACCGATGAGTTCCGCATGGCCAACGAGAAGATGCACAAGGACATGGGCATCGCCCTGAGCGGCGATGCGGACCGCGACTTCGCCCAGAGCATGATCCCGCACCACCAGGGCGCCATCGACATGGCGCGGATCGCGCTGAAGCATGGCAAGGACCCGGAAATCCGAAAACTGGCTGAAGACGTCGTCAGCGCCCAGGAAGGTGAAATCGCGCAGCTCAAGGAGTGGCTGGCCCGCCACCCCAAATAGCGCCGGTCAGACCCGGTGCTTCCCCGGGTGTGCCGGCTCCTCCGCTGGCTCCGCGGGGGAAGCGCCGGCGGGCCGTGAAAGCAAGCCATCGTCGTCCCAGGCATCGTCGGCCCAGGCATCGTCGGCATCGTTGTCGTCGTGCTGGGCGAACAGCAGTGCGTTGGAATGTGCCGGCGCCTGGAACGGATCGGGTGCCGCGTCCTCGAGCTGTGCGAATCTCTCCTGATCGGCCGCCATGCGCTTGGTCAGCCGGTTGACGACTTCCAGGGCGCTCAAGGCGTGGCCCCGCTTGTCGTGGAACAGGTTCCGGTTGGCGGCGGCGGCCGACGGCAGCACGTCGCGGGCGGCGGCACCCGGCGTCTTTTCGGACGCACTGATCAGGCGGGCAGCTCCGCTCGGTCCCATGATATAGGCGATCCGCCCTTCTATCGTGGATGCCGGACGCCCGAGCATCTTGCCCAGGCGCTCCTTTCCTTCGCCGAGATAGCGGGCGGCCATGCCCGCGGAGATGTTGGGATCTTCCCGCAACGCAAGGATCTGTTTCCGCAAAGCCGGATCGCGCACGGTCGGGACGCCCTTCGCGACCGTGATCTTGTCGGCCGTATCGCCAAGCCCGAACGCGGAACCATGGCGTCGGACAAGGTCGAGCCAAGTCCGCTCGATGAACTGGAAAGGTCCCGTCGCCGTGCTCTTGCGGTTGCGTGCCTTGACGTCCAGCCCGCTTTCCTGCTGGGCCTGCGACAGAAGCGCCGCGAAGCTGTGACCCGACAGGCCTGCAACGGAGCGGATCGCCCCGATCACGGGCTCCTCCGAAGAGGCGGAAGAAGCGGCGGCCACGGGCTTGCGGCCGGGCACCGGATTGCCCGTAGCCGCCAGCGTCGAGGCGAAGTCGGTGCCGGGTTTCCGGTCCGGTACCGGCGGCTGCCAGCCGGCAGCCGGCGTCACGGGTTTTTTGCCGGGAAGCGGCGTCAATCGCGGATCAGCGGCCATCGTTCAGCATCTGTTGCACAACATGTCTACCAGCCTAGTCTAAAGGGGTAAACAGTTCGTGAGAAGCACATTCACGCCCGCCCTGCACCGATCCTCAGGTTGCCGACTCTATGCGCGCGGCGAATTGGCACATCTAAAGTGGAAGGGCCTCAACCGTTCTGGATAAACCATCCGATCGAACATATACCAGAGGTCAGGATTCCTGTTGCAATGCAGCATCGGCGCGACGGGAGATCCGACACTTTCCCGACCGGCGAGAATCCCCCATGAATGCTCTCTTTTCCCGGTTCAAGATCGGTTTCCGTATCTACTTCGGATTCGCGCTCGTCTTAGGTTTGCTGGGAATCGTGGGAGGCTATGGCATTTACGAGCTGTCGGAGACGAAGAACAGTTTCGAGGAATATGGTTCGACATCGGCCGACACCGGCCGGGTATTGACCATCAGCATGAACTTCGCGGAGCTTCGCCGGGCGGTGCTGCTGCATATCAGCGATGGCGGAGCCGCTTCGTCCGGCTATGCCGAGCATGAGCTGGGACTGATCGCCAGCGGCCTCGATCACATGCTGTCCGTCACGCAGGATCCCGCCAGCCGGGCGCGCCTGGAAAGGATGCTGCGGCTTGCCAGGGAATACGGCGATGGCTTCGCCAAGGTGAAGCAGGCTCGAAGCACGCGGGAATCGCTGATCGAACAAAAGCTGAGGCCTGCGGGCGACAAGCTGGTTTCCAACCTGTCCAACCTGATCGCCGGCGCCACCGCCGAAGGCGAACTGGAACTTGCCGGTCTCGCCGGCGTGGCCCAGGAGCATTTCATGTATGCCCGGCTGAGCGCCACCCAGTTCCTGAGCGCTCCCGACACGGCGCTGGTGGAAGCGGTGACCAAGCGGATCGAGGCGTTCAAGCCGGCGGCGGAACGGCTCGCCGCGTGGCTGGAGGAGCCGAGACGGCAAGCCGCCGTCAAAGAAGCGCAGGAGCTTTCGGAAGTCTATCTCGCGACCTTTGCCGAGATGGCGGGCACGGCCCTTGAAATGAACCGCCTCGCCTTCGTCGCGATGCCCGAACTGGCGGCGGAGTTCGACGGCTTGGCGAAGGAAACGGTCCGGATCTGGACCACCACCCTGGAACAGACCGAGCGGGAAACGCTGACCGGCGTCGACACGACGATCCAGGGAAGCATGGCGCTCAGCGCATTGTCGCTCATCCTGGGCATGGCCCTGGCCTGGTTGATCGCACGCAGCATCGTGGCCCCCGTCAAGAACATGACCGGCACCATGACCCGTCTGGCCGCAGGCGACCGGAGCGTCGAGGTCGAGGGCCGCACCTTCGCCGACGAGGTCGGCGAGATGGCCCGCGCCGTCCAGATCTTCAAGGACAATGCGATCCGCACCGAAGCCCTTCAGGCGGAACAGCAGCTTCAGGAGCAGCGCTCGGTGGAAGAGCGGCGCAAGGCCATGCTGGATCTGGCCGACGACTTCGAAAACCACGTCAACGGCGTGGTGACACATGTCGCGACGTCGTCGGGCGACATGACGGCCACTGCCACCACCATGTCCTCGGCGGCCCAGCAGGCGACCCAGCAGGCCAACGCCGTCGCCAACGCCGCCGACCACGCTTCGTCCAACGTCCAGACCGTCGCGGCGGCGGCCGAGGAGCTGGCGGCTTCCATCGCGGAGATCGGGCGGCAGGTCGAGCAGTCGTCGCGGACGATCCAGCATGCCGTGGAAAAGGCCCGGCGCACCAACGAGATCGTCGGCAGCCTGTCGGACGCCTCGCAGAAGATCGGCGAGGTCGTGGGCCTGATCAACACGATCGCCGGCCAGACCAACCTGCTGGCGCTGAACGCGACGATCGAGGCGGCGCGCGCCGGCGATGCCGGCAAGGGCTTCGCGGTGGTGGCGAGCGAAGTCAAGAACCTCGCCAACCAGACGGCCAAGGCGACCGACGACATCTCGATGCAGATCGCCGCCGTTCAGGCGGCGACCGGACAGGCCGTGGACGCGATCCAGGACATCCTGCACACCATCGACGAGGTCAGCAGCACGTCGGCCGCCATCGCCGCGTCGGTCGAGCAGCAGCAGTCCGCCACCGGAGAGATCGCCCGCAACGTCGAGCAGGCCGCCGCCGGCACCAGCGAGGTCGCGGCCAACATCGCCGGCGTCACCGCCGCCTCCGACGCCTCGCGCGCCACCGCCGAGCAGGTCCTTCGCGAATCGTCGGAACTGACGCGCCAGTCCGGGGTCCTGCGGCAGGCGGTCGACGAGTTCATCACCAAGGTCCGCGCCGCCTGAACCCGGAGAAATCGGGAGCGGGACGTGAAAATCCCTGAGACTGTGGCGCGCTTCGTCTCCGGTAGGGGTTAATCGCGGGAGACGAAGCACGCTTTTCAGGGAGGAGCCGCGATGATCGACCTTTACACCTGGACCACGCCCAACGGGCGCAAGGCCTCCATCATGCTGGAGGAAACCGGGCTTCCCTATGAAGTCCATCCGATCGACATCACCAAGGACGAGCAGTTCGCCCCCGATTTCCTGAAGATCAGCCCCAACAACAAGATCCCGGCGATCGTCGATCACGACACCGGGGCATCGCTGATGGAATCCGGCGCCATCCTCCTGTACCTCGCGGAGAAGACCGGAAAGTTCATCCCGCAGGACGGTCCCGGCCGCTGGAAGACATGGCAGTGGCTGATGTTCCAGATGGGCGGCGCCGGTCCGATGCTCGGACAGGCTCACTATTTCCTCCAGTTCAACCCCGGCAAGGCGCCCCACGCGGAGGAACGGTTCGGGAAGGAAGCCCGGCGGCTCTACACCGTCATGGATAAGCGTCTGGGCGAGGCGGAATATCTGGCGGGCGACGACTACACGATCGCCGACATCGCGACTTGGCCCTGGGTTTCCCGGTTCGAATGGCAGCGTATCGATCTGGCGCAATTCCCAAATGTGAAGCGCTGGTATCTCACAATCGCGGGTCGACCCGGCGTCCAGCGCGGCTATGATGTGCCGAAGAAGGGCCACGAAATCCCGCTGGTCTGACCGTTCGATCGAGCTTGTCCCCCGTCCCATGCCGGTCATGCCGCTGCCTCTGCGCCTGTCGCTGTTCTACACGGCCTATTTTCTGGTTATCGGCATCCAGCTTCCGTTCTGGCCGCTTTGGCTGGAAAGCCGTGGCCTGACGGCGGCGGAGATCGGCCTGATCCTGTCCGTGTCGCTCTGGGTGCGGATCGTGACCATCCCCGTGGCGGGCGTCGTGGTCGACAGGACGGGGAACAGGCGCGGGGCGCTGATCGTGCTCAGCGCCTGTTCGCTGGCGGCATCGCTGATGTATCCGCCCATCGACGGCTTCTGGCCGATCCTTCTGGTGACGGTGCTGGTCAGCGCCTGCTTCAGCCCGGTCATGAACTTAGGGGACAACCTGACCCTGCTGATCGCCAGGGCCAATCGGCTTGACTACGGCAGGATGCGCCTGTGGGGTTCCGTCAGCTTCATCGCCGCCGCCGGTCTGGGCGGGGTGACGGCCGCCGGCCAGGGGCCGGAGGCGGTGCTTTACCTGCTGATCGGCGGCATCGCACTGACCGCCGCGGCAGCCTGCCTGTTGCCGAAGCCTCGGCCGAGGGCGGCATCGCCCATTCCGGCCGGGACCGCGGGACGCGGGCGCGTCACGATACTGATGACCGACCCCGCCTTCCTGCTGTTCCTGGGGGCTACCGCCGCTATCCAATCGAGCCACGCGGTCTACTATGTCTTCGGCACCCTGCACTGGCGCGAACTGGGGCATTCGGAAGCCGTGATCGGCTGGCTTTGGGCGGAAGGCGTGATCGCCGAGGTCCTGCTGTTCGCCTTCGGCACGGCTCTGGGCGCCCGGCTCAGCCCGGCGCGCCTGCTGATGGTCGCCGGCATCGGAGCGCTGGTGCGCTGGACCTGTACCGCGATGGCGGAGACGGTTCCGGCGCTGGCGGTGCTTCAGGTCCTGCACGCCCTGACCTTCGGCGCGGCCCATCTGGCGGCGATGCAGTACATCGCCCGCGCGATCCCGATCGAGCGCTCCGCCACTGCGCAGGCGCTCTACGGTGCGCTGGCGACCGGCATGTGCACGGCTCTGGCGATGATGGTGGCGGGGGCCGCCTATGAAAGGCTGCACGCGGGAGCCTACTTCGCGATGGCGGCGATGGCGCTGGCGGGCACGGGGCTGGCGCTGCTGCTGGCAGGCCGGGAGCGGACGGAACCGTTGCCGGCGGACGCGTAAGCCGCAGCTCCTACCGATCCAGGATCGTGCCGGTCACCACGGCTTCGTGAAGGTCGCAGCCGGTCATGTCGGCATTGGTCAGGTCGCAGCCATGCAGGATCGCCTTCCGCAGCCGGGCGCCCGCCATGCGTGCCCTGACCAGCGACGTGCGCAGCAACCGGTCCGCGCCGATCCGAAGCGATGCCAGATTGGCTTCCTCAAGGCAGCCGTCGATCAGGATCGCACGGTCGAGCTTGGCGCCCCGGAGGTCCGCAGACCGCAGGTTGGCCGATCGCAGGTCGGCGCCGTCCAACTGGATCGACTGCATCTGGGCGCCTTCGAGGTTGGCGCCCCGCAGGCGGACGCGCGACGCGATGCCCAGGCTCAGCACCCGGCTCCGGAGGTCGGCGCCGTCCAGGTCCATCCCGACCAGATTGAGCTGAGTGCCTTCCTTCCCGCCGCTCTTCAGCCATTTGACATGGGCGACGAGCATGCCCTCCAGGTCGAGCGCAGGTGCCGGCTTGGCTACAGCCTCGGGCTCCACTGGTTCGGCTGGAAGCGGCAGCGGGTTGACCTGCGCCGCCACCGCCTCGGCATCGGTACGGATCGCGGTCCGGAGCACGGTACCCGTCGTCACGGCACCGGTCATATCAGCGCCGCGCAGATCGGCCCCGGAGAAATCGGCGCCGCTCAGGTTGGCGCCGACGAACTTGGAGTTCCGCAGGTCGGTGCGGACGAGCCGGGCATCGGAAAGCTTGCTGTGCGAGAAATCCGCGCCCGACGCGAACGAGCCGGACAGCTTGGCCCGCGCCATGTCGGCCCGCACGAGCACTGTCGAACACATGTCGGCCGGTCCCGGTTCGAACCCGATGACCTTCAGTTCGCCGTCGCTGCCCTTGTTCGCCATGGCGCCGTCGCGCAGATCGACCTCGATCATGACGGCGTCCTGCATCATGGCGCCGCGCAGGTTGGCCCCGCGCAGGTCGGTCCGGTACAGGTGGCTTTTCGACAGGTTGGCGCCACGCAGGTCGGCGCCGAACAGATCGGCATGGTCGAGAACCGTTTCCATCAATCGCGCATCGCGCAGGATGGCACCCGACAGATGCGCGCCGGTCAGGTTCTTGCCGGTGAAGTCCAGGCCGGAAAGATCGAAGAAAGGCATATTAGCGCGGGAGCCGTTGGGCCGGCCCTCCATGAATCTCTTGTGGCGCTCGCAGACACGATCCAACTGCTCCTGAGTCAGTTTGATCTTGGCCTTGCGCTCTTCCTCGATGGCCATGCCTTATCCGAATAGCTTGTCGATATCGTCTTGATTGATCTCCAGGCTGCCGTTCATCGCCGGCGGCGGAGGGGGGGGAGCTGCCGGGGGAGGCGGTGGTGCTGGCGGAGGAGGTGCCGGCTGCGCCGCGGCAGGCGCCGGCGAATCGAAGGAGATGCTGTCGAACAGCGCGTCGATGGTCGCCTGATCGACGCCGTCGCCCAAAGCCGGCCCGTTGAGCAGATGGGCATCGGGCCGGTCGTCGTTCATCTTGCGGTGAGAGGTCGAGGCGTCGGCGGACCCCAGGACGTCGCGGTCGACGCCCCAGATCTCGATCATCGTGTTCACGCGCTGCTCGATGTAGCGCAGGGTGTTGACGACCTTGGTGGTGCGCTGGCCGGTGATGTCCTGGAACGAGCAGGCGGTCATGATCTCCATGACCTGGATCTCGATGTCGTTGGCGATCTCGCCCAGTTCGACCTGAGTGCCGGCCTTTTCGGCGCGGTGCATCTGGCTGGCGAATTCCTGGATACGCTCCGCCGCGTTCAGGATCTCCGTGGTGGCCCGCTCCGTCGCTGTTACGATGGCGTCCAGCTCGCCGGTCGCCGCCATGATGCGGTTGGCGCCGGCATCGGCCGGGCGCAGCGCCGCGATCTCGCTGCGGGTCTGCTGGATATAGCTGCTCATCTCCTGCAATTCCTGCCGGAGGATGCGCAGATGGGTCGGGCGGTCCACACCCGGAGCCCCGCCGAAATCGGTCGCCGTTTCCACCTGCTGGGCGATGACCGCAACACCTTCGACGCCGCGCAGGCGGTCCACCTGCTCTTCCAGCCTGCCCGCGATGCGGCGCCAGTCGTCCACCGTCACGACCCGCGTTCGCCGGTCCCTCATGCGCAGGAAGGCGCGTCCCCGCGCCGACGACGACAAGGCTTCCTCCATACTGAGGTAATCGAGTTCGGTGAGGTCGAGCAACTCAGGCACGGTCATCTTCGGACTTCTGACCAATCGGGGTGGTGCGGAATTCAGCGGCTACCTTGCACCATGCCGATATCCCCTTAAGCTACCCCTAACGAATGCTCAGGCCCGTCGAGGGTTTTTCAGATATTCGTCGATCTGTCGGCCCATTTCTCCGCCCGCAGGGCATCGTCCCGCGCTTCGCACCAGCCGTTTTCCCAGGCCAGATGCATCACCCGGTCGCGCTCGTAGGGGTTGGCCTGCAATCCGATCCCCTGCCGGAAGGCGGCATAGCCCTGGTCGAACTCGACGATGCGGGGGTCGTCGTCGCCGGCATTGTCCTTGGACCCGATCCGCTTCACCGGCCTGCCCGCCTCCGCCTCGATGAAGGCGCGGAATTCCGGGAAGTTCATCAGGACGCTATCGTCGATCCCGCCGGGATGATCGCTGAGCGCCTGCATCCCTCGGGGCGTGATGGTGAAGCGGCCGTCGCCGAGCGGAGCCAGCAGGACGGCGTGGACAAGGCGGTCCCGCGCGCGGGTGAGATATATCTGGAACTCCGTGTCCGGAACCGGCGACGACAGACCGACCGACTCGAGATTGCGCTTCAGCCGTTCGGCGGCGTCCTCGATCGTTGCCGGTCCCTGGGTCGCCACCTTCAGCAAGGTCAGCATCAGGTCGACCTCGTGAAGCAGCGGATATTCGGTAAGTTCCATTATCTCCCCCAGCCCTGTGTCGGTTTTCCAACGCCAAGTATGGGCGTGAGGTTCCTGAAAACGGCGCAGGCACAAAAGGAGCAACGAAAAAGCCGCTCTTTCGAGCGGCTTTTCCAAATCCTTAGATCCGTATCGGAACAGGGCGACCGGCTCAGCCGGCGGTGCCGACCCGCTGCCGCAAGGTCTGGAGCAGGGCTTCGATCTGTCCGCCGCCGCGCTGGATGACGGACGAGAACTCCGACCGCTGGGTCACGCTCATGCTGACGCCCTCGACCGCCACGTCGATCACCTTCTGCTGATCGCCGCGTGACCGGATGCGCCAGTCCACCGCGACCGGCGGAGCGTCCGGCCGGATGATCTGGGAGCTGACGATGGAGTCGGTGTCGCCCTCGGGCCGGCTGCCGACGATCTTCAGCGTCTCGTTGACGTCCAGGTTCTTGCCGGAATACTGGGCGAAACGGTCGGCGTAGACCTGGACGATCAGCCGTTCGAACAGCGTGCCGTATTCCTGCTGCTGCTGCGGCGTGGCCGTCCGCCAGTTCTGGCCCAGCACGAAGCGGCTGATATAGGGCACGTCGAAGCCCTCGTTCAGCAGGACGCCGAAGCGTCTCATCGATTCGTCGCGGGCAAGCTGCGGCTTGACCAGTACGTCGATCGCTCGCGCGCCGAGATCCTGGACGAACTTGGCGGCCGCATCCGAACGGGCATCGGCGCGACCGGCGGAGGGAAGCGCTACGGTACCCGCAAAGGCGAGCAGCGCGGCGCAGGCTATAATAAAACGGCGTCTGTTCATGGCTTGCTGGACTTAGCGGTTCCGTTGGAATTGTCAACGGGTGCCGGTGCGGCATCGTCTTCCGGGAATTCGGGAAACTCCGGATATGATTCGGAGCCTGCCGGCACCTGGCCGTTGTTGATCTCGGAAATCCGGTTCTGCCGGTACAGGCTGCGCAGCGACGCGTAGTAGTCCAGCGAATTGCGCCGCAGATCGTCGATCGGCTCGATCAGGCCGGCGCGGGTGTCGATCCCGCCGACGATGCCCCGGACGGCCGGGATCTCGTCGTGGTCGGTGTTGGTGGCCCACAGGTTGAGGGGATCGCCATAGGCCTCGCCCGCGACGCCGGCGGCATCGCGGAAGTTGGACGGGCCCAGCAGCGGCAGCACCAGGAAGGGGCCTTCGGGGACGCCCCAGACCGCAAGGGTCTGGCCGAGATCCTCCGACCGGTACGGCAGGCCGTTGTCGGCCGCGATGTCCATCACGCCGCCGACGCCGGCGGTCGTGTTGATCAGGAACCGCTTGGTCGCCACCTCGGCCCCGGCCACGTCGCCCTGAAGCAGGTTGTTGGCGATATCCAGCGGACTGCGCAGGTTGCGCAGGAAGTTGCGGATGCCGTTGCGGACCGGGTTCGGCAGGACGGTGCGGTAGATCTCCGCCGCCGGGCGGAACAGCAGGATATCGGTGCCTTCGTTGAAGCCGAAGATCGCCCGGTTGAAGCCTTCCAGCGGGTCGTTCGCTTCCTTGTAAGCCGCGAGCGCCGCGGGATCGTCGCGCGGCGGCAGGACACAGCCCGAAACGGTGATGGCCGACAGCGACAGGGCAATGGCGGCGGCGGCGCCGCGCGAGCGGAAGAAGCCAGGAAGTTTCATGGATAAGGCGCTCATCCAGCAGAGGAAGTCCGGGAGGCTGGTGCCGCCTCGGTTTGGGCACCACGGAAATCCGAGCGAAAGCCCGAGGAAAACCGGGTGCATCGTGTGACGTAACATAAGGAAGCGTTTTTGACCAGATAGCACAAAGCGACTGCGGCATCGGCCGATCGACACATTTCCGTGAAAAGGCGTTTACCTTGCATAAAGATATGTTTATATATCAATCGCAGAGATGAGGGGCGAACCGGCACGGTTCGGCTCATGACGGGGATTTCAGGGAACGCGGATGGATTTTCTGCTCACGGCACTGAAGGCGGCGGCGGAACCGACACGGTTGCGGCTGCTGGCGCTCTGCGCCCACGGTGAGCTGACGGTAAGCGAGCTGACCCAGATCCTGGGGCAGAGCCAGCCACGCGTGTCCCGCCATCTCAAGCTGCTATGCGACGCCGGGCTGCTCGACCGCTTCCGGGAAGGCACCTGGGCGTTCTATCGCCTGGGCGAACGCAGCGCCTTCTCCAGCCTCGCACGCACCCTGATCGATGCTATTCCTGCCGACGACCCGACCCTGGCGCTCGACCTGGAGCGGCTGAACGCGATCAAGCGCGCTCGGGCGGAAGCGGCGTCGGAGTATTTCCGCGAGAACGCCGCCCGCTGGCACGAGATCCGCTCCCTCCACGTGCCTGAACGGGACGTCGAGGCGGCGCTGCTCAAGCTTCTGCCATCCTCCGGCATCCAGGACCTGCTCGATCTCGGCACCGGCACCGGCCGTATGCTGGAACTGCTGGGACCGAAGGTCGAACGGGCGCTCGGCATAGATCTGTCGCGCGAGATGCTGGCCGTCGCCCGCTCCAACCTGGAGCGCGCCGGTCTCCGCAACTGTCAGGTCCGCCAGTCCGACATGTACCAGTTGCCGTTGCCGACGGCCTCGTTCGACGCGGTGCTGGTCCACCAGGTGCTCCACTACGCCGAGGAACCCGCCGAGGTGCTGGCGGAAGCCGCCCGCGTGCTGCGCCCCGGCGGCAGTCTGGTGATCGTCGATTTCGCCCGCCACGACCACGAGTCGCTGAGGACCGAGCACGCCCATCGGCGGCTGGGCTTCGGCGACGAGGAGATCGCGGGCTGGCTGCGCGCGGCAGGCATGACCCCCGGTCCCGCCGTCCATCTGCCGGGCGACCCGCTGACCGTCAATCTCTGGCCCGCCGTCCGCGACGGCGCCATCGCTGCGCCCAACCATACGCCCAATGCTAAGCAGGTTCCCGCCCCTGCCCTTTCGACTTCGGAGTGACCTGAATGAGCCTCGCCGCACTGGGCCTTGCCCCGGATTCCAGCACGATCGCCCGCACCGGACTGCGGCTCGGCACGCCGTTGCCGGCAGATCTGGCCGTCAGCTTCGAGTTCTTCCCGCCCAAGACCGAGAAGATGGAACAGACGCTGTGGCAGGCGGTCCATAAGCTGGCGCCGCTCCAGCCGGAATTCGTCTCGGTCACCTATGGCGCGGGAGGCTCGACGCGCGAGCGCACCCACGCGACCGTCTGCCGACTTCAGAAGGAAACCGGCCTGCGGGCCGCCGCCCACCTGACCTGCGTCGGCGCCACCCGAGAAGAGATCGACGCCATCGCCCGGACCTATTGGGATAGCGGCATCCGGCATATCGTGGCGCTGCGCGGCGATCCGCCGACGGGAGTCGGCACCGCCTACGAACCCTATCCCGGCGGCTACGCCTATGCCGCCGATCTGGTGGAAGGCCTGAAGCGCGTCGCCGATTTCGAGATCAGCGTGGCGGCCTATCCGGAAAGCCACCCGCAGGCGACCAGCCCGCAGCACGATCTTGACAACCTGAAGCGCAAGATCGACGCCGGGGCCACCCGCGCGATCAGCCAATTCTTCTTCGACAGCGAAGCCTATCTGCGCTTCGTCGAGCGCGCCGCCGCCGCCGGCATCACCGTGCCGATCGTGCCCGGCATCCTGCCGATCACCAACTTCACCCGCGCGATCGAGTTCTCCGCAAGCTGCGGCGCCAGCATACCAGCCTGGATGGCGGAGCTGTTCTCCGGCCTGGACAGCGACCCCGACACGCGCCATCTGGTGGCGGCGACCGTCGCGGTGGAGCAGTGCCGGCAGCTCCATGCCGAAGGCGTCAAGAACTTCCACTTCTACACGCTCAACCGGGCGGAACTGACCGTCGGCATCTGCCACATGCTGGGCGTCCGCCCGAAGCAGCCGGCCGAAGCCACCGCCGGCTGAGGCTCGACCGGCACCCGGCCATTTCCCGCCTCCCCATCTTTTTTCGAATTTACCGAGATCGAACACACCATGGCCCATCTCCTCGACCTCCTCAAAGAACGCGTGCTGCTGTGCGACGGCGGCATGGGCAGCAGGGTCCAGATGCTCGACCTGGACGTGGAGCGCGATTATTGGGGCATGGAAAACTGCACCGACGTGCTGGTGCTGTCCCGGCCCGACCTCGTCCGCGAGATCCATCGCGGCTATTACGAGGCCGGGGCAGACATGGTGGAGACGAACACGTTCGGCGCATCGCCGATCACGCTCGGCGAGTTCGACATCTCCGACAAGGCGTTCGAGATCAACAAACAGGCCGGAGAACTGGCACGCGAGGCGGCGGAGAGCTTCAAGGACGGCCGCCAGCGCTTCGTGCTCGGCTCGGTCGGCCCCGGCACCCGGCTGCCCAGCCTGGGCCACGTCGCCTACCAGCCGCTGGAGGACGCGCTCACCGTCCAGGCGCGCGGCCTGATCGCCGGCGGCGTCGATGCGATCCTGATCGAGACCTGCCAGGACCCCTTGCAGATCAAGGCCGCCGTCAACGGCGTCAAGGTGGCGCGGGCCGAAGCCGGCACCGACACCCCCATCTTCGTTCAGGTCACGGTCGAGACCACCGGCACGCTGCTGGTCGGCAGCGACATCGCAGCGGCCGCCACCGTCATCCACGCGCTCGACGTGCCGCTGATCGGCCTCAACTGCGCCACCGGCCCGGCCGAAATGTCCGAGCATGTCAAATGGCTGGCGGAGAATTGGCCGGGCCTGATCTCGGTCCAGCCCAACGCCGGCCTGCCCGAACTGGTCGACGGCCAGACCCGCTATCCCCTGCTGGCCGACGAGTTCGCCAACTGGCTGGAACGCTTCGTCCGTGACGACGGCCTCAACCTGATCGGCGGCTGCTGCGGCACCAACATCCCGCATATCAGTGCGGCGGACGCCATGCTGCGCCGCCTTGCCGGCGCAGGCCAGATCCGCCCGTCGGTCAAGCAACGCACCCACCACTGGATTCCGTCGGTCGCCTCCCTTTATAGCCAAGTCTCGCTGCGCCAGGAGAACGCCTATCTGTCGATCGGCGAGCGCTGCAACGCCAACGGCTCCAAGAAGTGGCGCGAGCTTCAGGAAAAGCACGACTGGGACGGCTGCGTCGAGATGGCGCGCGATCAGGTCAAGGAAGGCAGCCACACGCTGGACGTCTGCACCGCCTTCGTCGGGCGCGACGAAGTCGCCGAGATGAACGAGGTCATCACCCGCTTCACCGGCTCGGTCACCGCCCCGCTGGTGATCGATTCGACCGAATACACCGTGCTGGAGCAGGCGCTGGCCCGCCACGGCGGCAAGCCGATCATCAACTCGATCAACTTCGAAGACGGCGAGGAGCCGGCGTCCAAGCGTCTCAAGCTCGCCAAGAAGTTCGGCGCGGCCGTGATCGCCCTGACCATCGACGAAGAGGGCATGGCGAAGACGGCGGAAAAGAAGCTGGAGATCGCCAAGCGGCTCTACGACTTCGCGGTCAACCAGCATGGCCTCCGCCCCGAAGACCTGCTGTTCGACCCGCTGACCTTCACCGTCGCCACCGGCAGCGAGGACGACCGCAAGCTGGGCCAGTGGACGCTCGAAGGCATCGAGTCGATTTCCCGCGAGATGCCCGGCTGCCAGATCATCCTCGGCCTGTCGAACATCTCGTTCGGCCTGAACCCGGCCGCGCGCCACGTGCTGAACTCGGTCTTCCTGGACCATGCCGTCAAGCGCGGCATGACCGGCGCCATCGTCCACGTTTCCAAGATCATGCCGCTGCACAAGATCCCGGAGGCCGAGGTCCAGGCGGCGGAAGACCTGATCTTCGACCGCCGCCGCGAAGGCTACGACCCGCTGCACGCCTTCATCGCGCTGTTCGAGGGCCGCAAGGCCGCATCCTCCGTCAAGAAGGAACGGCCCGCCAACATCGAGGACCGCCTGAAGCAGCGCATCGTCGATGGCGACCGCACCGACCTCAACGTCGATCTGGCGAAGGCGATGGAGAGCTATAAGCCGCTCGACATCATCAATACCTTCCTGCTGGACGGCATGAAGGTGGTCGGCGAGCTGTTCGGCTCCGGCAAGATGCAGCTGCCGTTCGTGCTCCAGTCGGCGGAGACCATGAAGGCGGCGGTGGCCTACCTTGAGCCGTTCATGGAGAAGATCGAGGGCCAGGAAAAGGGCACGATCGTCCTCGCCACGGTCAAGGGCGACGTCCACGACATCGGCAAGAACCTTGTCGACATCATCCTGACCAACAACGGCTACCGCGTCGTCAACCTCGGCATCAAGCAGCCGATCACCAACATCCTGAACGCAGCCAAGGAGCACAAGGCCGACGCCATCGGCATGTCCGGCCTGCTGGTCAAATCGACCGTGGTGATGCGCGAGAACCTGGAAGAATTGAGCCGGGGCGGCATCGAAGTTCCCGTCCTGCTGGGAGGCGCCGCCTTGACGCGCGGCTATGTCGAGGACGATTGCGTCCGCGCCTATGAAGGCGGCCGCGTCGCCTACGCCAAGGACGCTTTCGACGGGTTGTCCCTGATGGACAAGGTCGTCAACGGCCAGTTCGACACGCTGCTGGCGGCCAACCAAGCCAAGCGCGCGGGCCGCGCCACCAACCAGCGCCGCAAGCTGGGCCAGCCTGTCGAGCAGGACAGCACGCCGGTCGATGTCGAGGCAGTCCGCATCAGGCGCGAGCGCCTGTCCGAGGGCGTCGCGGTGCCGACGCCGCCGTTCTGGGGTCCGCGCGTGATTGGGCACGTTCCGCTGAAGACGCTCGTTCCCTATCTGAACGAGCGGACGCTGTACCAGCTTCAGTGGGGCTACCGGAAGGACGGCAAGCGGTTCGAGGAGTTCAAGGACTGGGCGAAGAAGGAACTCCGCCCGATCCTGAACCGCATGCTCCAGACGGCGGCCGAGCAGGAGATCCTGATCCCGCAGGCGGTCTACGGCTACTGGAAGGCGGCGGCGGAAGGCAACGACGTGATCCTGTACCAGGAAGACGGCGAGACCGAAGCCGCCCGCTTCACCCTGCCGCGCCAGCGCAAGGAAGACGGCGAATGCATCGCCGACTTCTTCCGCGACGTGTCGCACGGCCCGTCCGACCGCGACGTGATCGGCCTCCAAGTCGTGACCATGGGCCAGCGCGCCAGCGACGTGGCGCGCGAGTGGTTCGCCGAGAACCGGTACCAGGATTACCTGTACTTGCACGGCCTGGGCGTCGAGATGGCCGAAGCGATGGCCGAATACGTCCACAAGCGCATCCGCGCCGATCTGGGCTTTTCGGCCGAGGACGACCGCGACATGGAAAAGATGCTCCAGCAAAACTACCACGGCAGCCGCTACAGCTTCGGCTATCCCGCCTGCCCAAAGCTGGAGGACCAGGACCAATTGCTGCGCCTGCTCGACGCCAAGCAGATCGGCATCGAACTCAGCGACGAGTCACAGCTCCACCCGGAGCAAAGCACCAGCGCCATCGTGGTGCATCACCCGAGGGCGAAGTACTTCTCGGTCTGAGGAGCTGTAGTTCGAGGCGAGACTGGATGTGGGGTGGCGTGTTCATTTTCCACGGATGAACACGGATATTTCACGGATGGACACGGATACTATAGAAGTATCCGCTTCATCTCCAGTCTCGGCTTCCCGAAGTTCAGAAGAATGCCAATGGGCAAGCCACTTGCCTTGAGATAATTCAAAACCTGGGCGGTGTGGTTCTGAGATAGGCCATCCACCGCCTTAAGCTCAATAATCACCCGATTTTCAACGACGAGGTCGGCAAGGTAAAACCCAACCTGCTTGTCACGATAACGGACAGGAAAGGACCGCTCCTTCCTGACTGATAGATCGCGAGCTTCCAGCTCGATTATAAGAGCATTTTTATATACCGCTTCCAGAAAGCCATGTCCCAGGCCATTGGACACGGCGAACGCACCACCAATGATTTTTTCGGTCAAACCATCCAAGCCCGAAGCAATGCTTGCTCTCATCCGTGTTTATCCGTGGATATCCGTGTCCATCCATGTTCCTATCCCTCTCTATCCTCCCCCTGCTCCGTCCCGGCAACAACGCCCACGTCCGCAATCCGGCTGCGCGCCATAATGTAGAGCCTCAACGCTTCGGCCTCTCCCGCCCAAAGGGCGGCTTCCTTGGCGTGGACGACGGCCTGCTGCCGGCCTTTCAGAACATCCGGGTTGGACTCCACAATGGCCTTGCGCTCGGCCTGCGGCATCTTCTCGGCAGCGGCGATCAGCCGTTCATACTGAACGGCCTCGCGGTGGTTGTTGTTGGTGTTCTGGTAGTCCGCCCTGGCCTTGGCGAGGATGGAATTGCGCCGGGCGGCATTGAACCGCACGATCAGGGCCTCGATCGTAGCGCCGGAAAGCTCCGCCTCGGTAAATCCCTCCGCAACAGCGTTAGCGTCGTCTTCCATATCACTCCACCCGTTCTCGCCGCCAACAGGGACGAGATCATGCCGGAGCGGCGCACCCTGAAAAAGCCGCCATACGCACCTGTGTCAATTTACCACCCGAACCCGGCGCATCGTTCAATTCGGCTTGGCTGAGCCGAAGACCATATCCAAGTTCCGCGCGTCGAAAATATTGTCGGCCCACTCGTTCAACTGATCCTCCGAAGCGTTTCGCACCTTCCCTACCACGGCTTCGGGCAGCGAGTCGAAGCGCCGCCGCAGTTGGCGCAGCAGCATGTCAGCTTTGCCTTCCGCTTTCCCATCGGCCTTACCCATGGCCTGCCCGATCTGGATGCCTTCGGCTTTCCACTCTTCCGCAGCGATCGACATGATCCTCACCTCCTGATCTGGAACGATTTCCCTAAGGACACCCCGAAGCATGGCCGCTTCGACCTCGTTGGATTCCAGGAGAATGTAATGCACCAGCGCCACCAAGTCATCAAACCCGAGAGATAGCGCCGCCCGGCCGAGTTCCAGCAACGTCTCGCGCAGGTCGCCTTCGCCGCTGCCGCGCTTCAGGATCAGCAGGCCGATCCGCAGCCTCTTCTCGCGCGACAGCCGGGCATCGTCGATCCGTCCGAGATCGGCCAGCGAGTAACGGAAATCGAGCAAATAGGGGCGGAGCGCGGCGTCGGCGAGGTCGATCCCGCTGGCGAAATCCAGCGGTATCCGCCACGCGGCCTCGCCATGGTAGATCACCAGGGGAAAGATCGCCGGCAGACGGCGACGGCCGCCTTCCTCCCGCCCCTGCCCCTGCCCCTGATGCTCCACCCACCACTGCCAGACCCGCGTTTGATAAATCAGGAGTTGAAGGCCGATGCCTGGATCGGGCGACGACTTATGCTCGACCAGCGCATAGATGAAAGCGGCTTCTCCATCCACTGTGCGGACGCGATAAAGCCGGTCGGTATGGTATTCCCGCAGCTCCTTGTCCACGAACGAACCTGACACCAGTTCGGGAGCATCCGGAGCCAGACGCTCCACCACTTCCCTAGGCAAACGTTCCCGAATCAGCGCGCCCGCCGTACCGGCATGATCGAGCAGGCGCTTGAAGAACTGGTCATGCCGCTTGATCAGTCGCGAGGGCATCGGAGTGTCGCCATACAACGGGAGGAAATCAGCGCCCCGTTGATGGCATGAAAACCCCAATCTCAACTATGGAAACCGGCTAACGCCGGCTGCGTCAAATTCATCCCACCGTATGCCGGCAAGACCGATCCGTGACGGCAACTCCTGCCCATCGCCCTCGCGTGAAGAACCGATCATGCGAGGGCGATGGACTGCACCAGCCGGCTACATCGTGACGATAGTCATGGCCAGCGCCAGAAGCTCGTGCTCGACAGCCCGCTTTTCAGCTATCCGGTCGAGCCGCAGACGGTTGTTCTGCGTGTCTTTCCAGAGCCAAGGCGACTTTACACTCGACTCTCACCGCCTTTGAAATCGCCCTGTATCGCATCAGCGTTCCGCCGCAGCCATCCTTGAGACCGTCGGCATCATTCAATTCCATTCAAACTATACCGAATTTTATATATATAAAGTTCAAATGGCATCCTTTAGAGAGCCGTCGCAATATCCACACGGCGATCAGGGCTATGCTTCGTGCCGCCTGATCGGAGCGAGTCCCTGGGAACCGCTGTTCTGATCTGCATCCGGCCTTCTTCGAAGAGCGGCAAATTGCAGAACTCAAGGCACCGAATCATCGACCAGCCGTACTCGGCAGTTCCTCAATGCCTGGTGGAGACAAATTATGAATTCCTTGAAAAGCGTCAGCATCAAAACAATGCTGACGCTCTTGTTCTGCGCTGTCGTGACTTTTCTGGTCGCTCTGATTACCTTCGACAGCGTAAAATCCTTAAGGGTTTTTTCGTCGGTACGTACAGTGCAGGCGGTGAGCCAAGCCTCACATGATGTCTTCGCAGCTATGCAGGCAATTCGGCTCGAACGTGGCGCCACCCGTCGGGTTCTTCTCCATCCCGTCAACGCCGAAACGGCAACCATGCAGAAATTGCCGGACTGGCGCGGTCAATCCGCCGATGTCGTGAACGTTGTCGCAAGAATTTGCGCCCGGGTGCCCTGTGCAGCCGGTCTTGGTGAAGCCGAGGTCCGTGATGCCATGGGAAAACTGAACACCCTTAGGCGCGATGCGGATGCTGCCTTGCAGGTAGAGGTCGGCCAGCGCCCCAAGCAATTGATCGACACATGGATGGGAACCACGGGGAGCACTCTGGAACTGCTCGCCAGGATCTCCAGTATTCTGCTGGAGCCGGCGCGTGCGATGGACCCTGCATTCGGCGAACTGATCGGCGTCAAGGAAGCCGCCGTAATCGTACGCGAAGTGTCCACCCCGATCCGCGTGATGTTCGACAGCGCCGTAGCGAAGCAGGGGATCACCCCCGAGGACCGGCTGCAAATGGCGCTTGTCCGCGGACGGCTGGACACGGCGTGGCGGATGCTCAAGGAGGCTGCACAACGCCCCGGCGCACTCGAATCGATCAAAGCTGCGGTTGCCACGGCGGAGAGCAGCTATATGAACGATTATCTACAGAAGCGCGAAGCCGTCTTGACCGCTATCGGCACCGGACAGGGTTTGCCCATTCGCCTGGACGAACTGAATATCCTTGCCGACACGGCGCAATCCGACCTGGACGCGGTAGCCAACGTGGCGCTCGACGAAATCAACCAGCATGCCGCGCAGAAAGAGGCAGCGGCGGCGACCACGCTGATCGTCAATGGGGCTATCTTCGTGGCCGCCATCGTTCTCGGCATCGCCGGGCTGAGGATAGTTCGCCGGCGCGTCACGAGCCCGATCCACACTATCGTTGAAGCCATGCGGCGCGTAGCCCAAGGCGACGTTTCAGGCGAGGTGCCCTACACAGATCGGCATGACGAAATCGGCGCTCTCGCGGAAGCCCTGCTGGTATTCAAGGACAATGCGGTCGAGCGCGAGCGTCTGGAAGCCGCTCAGGCCGAGGAGCGTGCCTCCAAGGAACGTCGCGCCGCCGAGATCGACATGCTGATCCGGAACTTCGACCAGGGCGTCACCGGCATCCTGCGGACGGTGAGCGCATCGGCCACCGAGTTGGACAGCACCGCGCAGAGCATGGCTGCCATCGCGGAGGAAACCAGCCGGCAGGTCACCGCCTCGGCCGCCGCCGCTGAGCAGACCTCGGCCAATGTCCAGACGGTCGCCGCGGCCGCGGAGGAAATGTCCGGTTCCCTTCAGGAAATCGCGCGTCAGGTCACCCGCTCCACCGGCATCGCCAATGCCGCCGTGCAGCAGGCGGAGCAGACCAACAGCACGGTACAGGGTCTTGCCGAGGCCGCGCACAAGATCGGTGAAGTGGTCGATCTCATCTCGAACATCGCCAACCAGACCAACCTGCTGGCTCTGAATGCCACGATCGAGGCGGCGCGCGCCGGGGAAGCAGGGAAGGGTTTCGCAGTGGTCGCGTCGGAGGTGAAGAACCTCGCGACCGCGACCGCCAAGGCGACCGACGAGATATCGTCCCATATCACCAACATGCAGGCGGCATCGACCGGAGCCGTGGGCGCCATCGAGGGGATCGGCGGCACCATCCGCCAGATCAACGACATCACCATCACGATAGCGGCGGCAGTCGAGGAACAGACCGCGGCGACTGGTGAAATCTCGCGCAACGTCACCCAGGCAGCTGCCGGCACCCAGGAGGTCTCCGCCAATGTCGGGCAGGTGACGCAGGCGTCCGACCAAACCGGTGCCGCCGCCAATCAGGTGCGAAGCGCGGCAAGCCAGCTGGCCCACCAGTCCGAAATGCTTCGAGGCCAAGTCGAAAGCTTCCTGGCCAGCATCCAGGCCGCCTGAGCCGCCTTATCCCGACCCACGGGAGGTCTTCAGTCCGTCAGCTTGGCGAACATCCCATCATGACGACGGTATAGTCAGCTCAGCATGCTCGTCATCAGCGAGCGGAGCTGCGCCGGCTTTACCGGCTTGTTAAGAAGCTGGAAGCCGTTGGCGTTGACCTCCTCCTGAACCTCCGGCAGGCGGTCGGCGGTGATGATCAGACTGGGGATGCTCACGCCACAATGATCGAGCACGGCACGGAGAGCGCAGACTCCCGTGGCGCCGTTTTCCAGATGGTAGTCGGCGATGGCGATGTCGGGCGGGCGCTCCAGACTCTCG
>NZ_JCACHA010000341.1:0-2764 GCF_059503625.1 Skermanella sp. | reverse complement strand
CCAGATCAGCCCGAAAGGGCCCGCTCAAGCAGACACCGGTGAATAGGTCAGGCTAATCGTCGCAGCTGGACTGGTGGCGGCGGTCGGCGATGTGAGCCGGTTCGGCAACTCCGAGAATTTTGTCAGCTACGTCGGCCTGAACCCGCGTGTATGGCAGGCCGGCGTGAGGCTGGCGCAGCATGACCGCATCAGCAAGCACGGCCGCTTCCACGCTCGCGCCATGCTAGTGGAGGCGGCCTGGGCCGCCTCCAAGGCGCCGGGCCCACTGCGGGCCTTTTTCCTGCGGATCAGGGCGCGACGCGGCCACCAGGTTGCGGCAGTGGCGGTGGCGCGCAAGCTTGCCGTAGGATGTCAAGCACGATGCCGTGCTGGTCCACTGCGCGCCAAAAATAATGCAACTCGCCTTTGGTCTTTAGGAACACCTCATCGACATGCCAGATATCGCCCGGCTTGGGTCGGCGTCGACGCAGCTTTCGAGCGAAGGTGCTGCAGAATGTCAGACACCAGTTCCGGATGCTCTCGTGGGTGACGTCGATGCCTCGCTCTGCCAGAATTAGCTCGACATCGCGCAGGCTCAGGCTGAAGACATGATAAAGCCATACCGCATGGCTGATAATCTTGACCGGAAAGCGGTGCCCGGGGTAAGTGGCGGGCTCGGGCGTCATCAAACCAGCTTGGCCCAGCCACTTCGTTCCTTATAGAGGCCGACAACTTAGAAATGCCCATGCACCTCATCGCATGGATCGGCAAATGCCAAGTACCGTCCGCAACGCTGTAGATCGGCCGGGGACGGAAGTATCGACCGGGACCGATGCGGGAAATCGATTGTGCGCTCCTAGTAGTTTCGGCATGCAGGTCCGATGGAGTTAAGAGACCTCGCAGAGCGGCTGCCGCCCCGGATTCACGACTGGGCCCGCCGCATTGTCCTGCGCTCACCCACCCTCTGCCGCCTTCTCCTAGAGCCCAACGAGGTGCGCGGCCGCTACGATGCTTGGCTGCGCGCCGGGCTTGAGCGGCTGCCGGTTGCGGCAAGCGATGCCGAGGCATCGTCTGGGCCGGTCATCTCTGTGGTGATGCCTGTCTACAACACCAAAGAGCCGCTGCTGCGCGCGGCGATCAGCTCCGTCCAGCGCCAGAGCTGGCCGCGATGGGAGCTCTGCATCGCCGACGACGCCTCGCCCTTGCCGCATGTGCGTCGCGTCCTCGAAGAGGCGGCTGCGGCCGACACGCGCATCAAGGTGCAGTTCCGAGCCAGCAATGGCCACATCGCCGCCGCGAGCAATACAGCGTTGTCGCTAGCCGATGGAGAGTGGGTCGCATTGCTGGACCATGATGACCTGTTGCCGCCGCACGCGCTCGCGGCGGTTGCGGCAGCGGCGCTTCGTCACCCGACTGCCGCTTTGATCTTCAGCGACGAGGACAAAATCGACGAGGCCGACGGTCGGAGCGATCCGTACTTCAAAGCCGGCTTCGACCCGGATCTGCTGCTTGGCCAAAACATGATCAGCCATCTCGGCGTGTACCGACGTGACCTGTTGCAGCGAATTGGCGGCTGGCGCGACGGGTTCGAGGGCAGCCAGGACTACGACCTCGCACTCCGGGCGATGGCTAAAGCGGGGAGCGCCGCGGTGATCCACGTACCTGGTGTGCTCTACCACTGGCGGCAGGCGTCCACAGAAGAGTCCTTCTCGCAGCGCGCGCTCGAGCAATGCGCTGCCTCCGGGCGGCGCGCCGTGGCCGATCACCTGCGCCAGAGGGGCGTCGCAGGCGCGAGGGTCGAGCCATTGGCCAGGATCCTATCGTGGAACCGCGTTCGGTGGCCGCTACCCGAACGACCGGTGCCGGTCACGCTGGTGGTGATGGCCGGCTCCGATATAGGCCGCAGCATCGCCGCGCTTCAGCCGCTGGTCGAGAGCACCATCCATCCGGTGGCCGAGATCTTTGTTCCTTTAGCCGCCGACCTAGCCCCCACAGCTCCTGCCCCAGCCGTGCCAGGCAAGGCCTTGGTCCTGCCGTGCGGCAGCGGTGCGAGCTGGGCGCAGCGCGTCAACCGAGCAGTCTCTGCGGCGCGCGGCACGGTCGTCATCCTGACCGGTGCGGAGCCTGCTGTGGCCAATCCGGATTGGCTCGGCGAGCTCGTATCGCAGCTGCTCCGCCCAGATGTCGCCGCGGTCGGCGGCCCCGTGCTCACACCGCGGCGGCGGCTCCGCCATGCCGAGCTCGCCTTCGATCCGTCTGGCACAGTCGTGCCGGCCTACCAAGGAGCTAATAGCCGAGCGGTTGGCTACAACGGCGCACTTGCGCTCGTGCGCCGCGTTGGTGCGCTCAGCGGGGGCTTCATGGGGTTTCGCCGACAGGTCTTCCTGGACGCTGGCGGCGTCGACGAGGCGCTCGCGGCTGGTCTTGCCGATGTCGATCTCTGCATGCGGCTCCGGCAGCGGGGTGGCGCGGTGCTGTGGACACCCCATGCGCCGTTGATCGAGGCATCCAGGCAGGCGAACCGCATCGCGCAGGCCAATGAATACGCCCTCCTGAGAACTCGTTGGGGTCCTGCCCTCGCACGTGATCCCGCGCGCAGCCCGCTGCTGACGCTGCGTGAAGGATGGCCCGCGCTGCCGCTTTGATATCTGCTTAATGGAGGGCTACCGGTGGCTCGCGCGATTGAGGCGCCTGAGCTTGACGGTCCCGATTCAGCGCCAGTCTTCACCCAGCTGTTTGATCCCGGGGTTTGATGGTGCAGTCTTCCAGCAGGCGTGGAAGGACG
>NZ_JCACHA010000340.1:0-2771 GCF_059503625.1 Skermanella sp. | reverse complement strand
GCGGTGCTTCCCGGCGAGCTGACCAAGACCGAGCAGAAGTTCCTCCACACCTACGGCATCACCCCGATCGACATCACCCGGGCGGAAGCCGTGGCGGTGCTGGCCGCGGCGTGAACCGCACCCGGCGCGCTCAGGCGCGCCGGGACAGCGCTTCGACGGTTCGTTCGACCGCGGCGGTCAGTTCGGCTATCAGCTCCTGGTCGATCGTCCGGCCGTCTTCGCTCTTGGCGGCTTCCTCGACCACGGCTGCCAGTGCGGAAATCCTGGCGGCTCCCAGGTTGCCCGCAAGACCCCGAAGAGTGTGGGCGGCACCGGCCAGCACGGCCCTGTCGGGTCCGGCGCAAGCCTCCCTGACGCGGACGAATTCCGCCTGTACGTCCCGGCAGAAGGCGACGAGCAGCTCGGACAGCATCTCCTCGCCGACCACATCCCGGATCTCCCCGATCTGGCTTTCGTCGATCAGCCCGTCGTCGGACGGGGCGGCAGGGAAGGGGACGACGGTGGAGTGCGGCGCCGGCGCCGCATGGACCCGCGTCCGGCTGACCATCGCCCTAAGCTTGGCCTGGTCCAGCGGCTTTGTCAGGTATCCGTCAAGACCGGACGCCATGTGCTGGTCCATCTGCTCGGACATGGCGTCGGCGCTCAGCCCGATGATCGGATCAGCGAGGCGGGACCGCCGAGGGCCCTGATCGCGCGGGTCGCTTCCGGTCCGTCGATCTCGGGCATGTGCATGTCCATCAGCACCAGGTCGTAGCCCATCGGGTTGTCCTCGGACCTCAAGCCCGTCTCGGCCACCTCCAGCAGGGCCATTCGTCCGTCCGGAACCGAGACGATCTCGTGGCCGTCCTGTTCCAGGATGCGCTCCACCAGCATGCGGTTGATCGCATTGTCCTCGGCCAGCAGGACGCGCCGGGTTTCCCGCGTCGCCACCTCGTCCACTTCCGCCTCGTCGGCATAGGCCGGAGGCTGGCAAATGCTGGCGGGGATGCGGACCAGGAACACGGAGCCTTCGCCCGGCATGCTGGTGACCCGCACCGATCCGCCCATGGCCTCGACCAACCGCTTGCTGATCGCCAGCCCAAGCCCGGTGCCGCCGAAGCGCCGCGTCGTCGTCTCGTCGGCCTGGACGAAAGGCTGGAAGATCCGGCGCAGCTGTTCGGACGTCATGCCGATGCCGGAATCCATGACCGCGAACTCGATCGTGCCGTCCGGCCCCGGCGACACCCGCACGTCGATCCGTCCGTCCTCGGTGAACTTGCAGGCGTTGCCGATCAGGTTCGACAGCACCTGCCGGATCCGCGTCACGTCGCCTTCGATCCATTCCGGCACGTCGGGATCGCTGCTGACGAACAGCGAGGTTTCCCGGTCGCGCGCGGTCTTCGCGAACAGCATGACGATGTCGCGCGCCAGCGATGCCGGGTTGTAGGGGGTGCGTTCCAGCGTCAGGAAGCCGGCGTCGATCTTGCTGAAGTCCAGGATGTCGTTGAGCACCCGCAACAGGTCCTGGCCCGACCGCCGGATGATCTCGACATAGGCGATCTGCTGCTGGTCCAGCGTGTAGCTCTTCAGCAGGTCGGCGAAGCCCAGGATGGCGTTCATCGGCGTCCGCAGTTCGTGGCTCATCGTCGCGAGGAAGCGCGACTTGGCCTCTCCTGCCGCCAGCGTCTCGGTGCGCTGCCGCTCCGCCTCCCGGCGTGTTTCGGCCACCGCCTGCCGGGCCTCGTGAAGGTCGGTCACGTCGCTGACGGTGGCGACGACCAGCGCACCGGACGGAGCGGCGTTCAGCCGCAGCCAGCGGCCGCCGTCAGTAGCCTGATGAAGCGCTTCCGACGTACAGGTCACCCCTGTCCGGGCCACGCGCTGGCAATGGTCGCGCAGGATGGACCAAAGCTCCGGCGGCAGTCCGTCCGCTGCCCGGTTCGATCTCAGCAGGCGAAGCGAGGTCGGCTCGAAGATGGCGATGGCGTCGGGGGACGTATCGAAAACAGCATCCAGCAAGGTATCAGGACCGGTATTCAACTCGGTCATGCCGTACCGATCCTCACATCAGGCGCCCGGTGCGGATGCTGGGGCGGGAACAGCGTCTGTGTCTCACAACCATCGCCGGGAGGCATCATAGGAGCTTTGCCATCAAAGGCAACTACCGTCGCGAAACACGACGAACGACCCCTTGTCCATGATCGTCCAGTCCTCGTCCCGTGTCAGCGGCCGTGTCGCCACCATGCTGACGACGTCGCGCGCCGTGGTCTCCTGGGCGAAATCGACCGTCAGGTCCTCGTCCAGCAGGGTCGCGTTGCCGAACGGATAGCGGCGCGTTAGCCAGGCGAGGTTGGTGCTGCAGAAGCAGAACAGCGACTGTCCGTCGCACAGCAGAAGATTGAACACGCCCCTGCCGTTCAACTCCTCCGCCAGTCTCCGGATCTCGCGGCACAGCGACTTATGGGCGGGCGGACGGTCCCAGCGCTCGCGCAGCCGGTCCAGCATCCAGCAGAAAGCGTGTTCGCTGTCGGTCGTGCCGACCGGCAGATAGGCCGACAATGTCAGGTTCTTGACGCCCTTGAGCTGGCCGTTGTGGGCGAAGGTCCAGTAGCGGCCCCAAAGCTCCCGGATGAACGGGTGCGTGTTCTCAAGCGCCACTCGCCCCCGGTTGGCCCGGCGGATGTGGCAGATCACGTTGGTGCTCTTGATCGAGTAGCCGCGGACGAACCGCGCGATCTCGGACTCGGCGCTGGGGCGTGGGTCGTGGAAGCTGCGGCATCCCTTCCCGTCAT
>NZ_JCACHA010000339.1:0-2773 GCF_059503625.1 Skermanella sp. | reverse complement strand
AGCCGAACCAGCCGATCATCGCGGCGCCGATGCCGCTGGTGATGTGGTCGTAGCCGGGCGCGATATCCGTCGTGAGCGGCCCCAGCGTATAGAACGGCGCTTCGTCGCAGACCGCCAGCTGCCGCTCCATGTTCTCCTTGATCTTGTGCATGGGGACATGCCCCGGCCCCTCGATCATCACCTGGACGTCGTGCTTCCAGGCTGTTTTGGTCAGCTCGCCCAGCGTCTCCAGCTCGGCGAACTGTGCGGCGTCGTTGGCGTCGGCGATCGATCCCGGACGCAGCCCGTCACCCAGCGAGAAGCTGATGTCGTAGGCCCGCATGATCTCGCAGATCTCCTCGAACCGGGTGTAGAGGAAGTTCTCCCGGTGGTGCGCCAGACACCACTTGGCGAGGATCGAGCCGCCGCGCGACACGATGCCGGTAACCCGGCGTGCGGTCAGCGGGATATGCGCCAGCCGGACGCCGGCATGGATGGTGAAGTAATCGACGCCCTGCTCCGCCTGCTCGATCAGGGTGTCGCGGTAGATCTCCCACGTCAGGTCCTCGGCCTTGCCGCCGACCTTCTCCAGCGCCTGATATATCGGCACCGTCCCGATCGGAACGGCGGAGTTGCGGATGATCCACTCCCGCGTCGTGTGTATGTTCGCGCCGGTGGACAAGTCCATGACGGTATCGGCACCCCAGCGGGTCGCCCAAACCATCTTTTCGACCTCCTCCGAGATGGAGGACGCCACGGCCGAGTTGCCGATATTGGCGTTGATTTTGACCAGGAAATTGCGGCCGATGATCATCGGCTCGATTTCCGGATGGTTGACGTTGGCCGGGATGATCGCCCGCCCGCGCGCGATCTCGTCCCGGACGAACTCCGGCGTCACATGATCGGGGACCGACGCGCCGAACGACTGGCCGTCGCGCGGAGCACCCAAAGCCGCTTCGCGTCCCAGGTTCTCGCGGATCGCGACATACTCCATCTCCGGCGTCACGATGCCGCGCCTTGCATAGGCAAGCTGGGTGACGGCGACGCCCGCCTTCGCCCGCACCGGATGGCGGCCCGAGGCCGGGAACTCCTCCAGGTTGGACGGCTGGCCGCGCCGCAGCCCGTTGTCTTCCGGCTTGATCTCGCGGCCGTCATAGGCCTCGACATCGCCGCGCGCCTCGATCCAGCCGGCCCGCAGGGTGGGCAGGCCGCGTTCGATGTCGATGTCAGCGGCGGGATCGCTGTAGGGACCGGAGCTGTCATAGACCCGGACGGGCGCTTCGCCGCAGCCGGGTTCCAGGTCGATCTCGCGCAGCGCCACGCGCAGGTCGGGGAACAGGCGTCCCGGTACATGGACCTTGCGCGAGGAGGGCAAGGGTCCGGTGGACACCGTGAAAAGCGGGGTGTTGTCCTTGGGCATTTCGATCTCCCTGATCAATGTTATCGATCGGAGATCCGGAATGCAGCGATGGATATGATGAGACCGGGTGCGGATCGCGACTGCCGCACGCTTCTCCCCTTCCTACGCCGGCACGACCCGGATCAGGTTCAAAGGGTCTCCGCGTCGCGACGTGCCGGCGGAATCTCAGCCCCCTACCGGGGCTCCCCTGGGAATGCGACGATCGTCAGGGCTTTGGATGGACTTGTCAAGACGGGATGACGCGGCGTTCGCGTCATCCCGTCAGCCAGAACGAAATTACTTCTGCGGCTTCAGGTAGTACGGCCGGCCCTGGATCGCGACCGGTGCCGACTGGTAGGTCTGGATGGCATAGGGCTTGACGCCGTGCAGCAGTTCCCGCATCGCCTTGCCCATCGGGTGCGTGCTGGAACCATAGGTCAGGACGACGCGCTCCGACTGTTCGGGCTCCTTCAGGATGAACGTGTCGAAGGGTTGCAGGATGTTCCAGCGGCAGCCGGTGGCCGTGCCGTCGGGGATGCCGTATTCCGTGATCGACGAGATCGCGGCGGGGGTCGACCGCAGTCCATCGGTGTCGGCGACGACCGTGAAGATCGCCACATCGGGGGTGTCCGGATCGTTGACCTGGAATCCCCAGCTTCGGACCCAGTCCGGCTTATCGACCGAACCGGGAATCCGGCACGGGTTGGGCGACGGAATGTTCGTCATGAAGGTCGTCTGGAACTTCGGCTCGCCGAACAGCTCCTTGCCCACCTCGATCGCGACCGGATCGTCGCACGGCACGTAGATGCGGTGGTTGCCGAGCAGCTTGGTCTGGTCCTCGCCCTGCAACCACTGCTCGAACGTGATGTCGGGAACGTCTTCGGCCTTCCCTTTCGGGTACGCCACGATGTTCAATTCGAGTTCCTGGGTGATGCCGCTGGCGGTCGGCGACCAGCTCTGCGGCGGCAGGCCGACCCCGGCGGAGAAGAAGCCGGTATAGACCTGGAAGTTGTAGCTGACCGACGCTTTGTCGCCGAACAGCGCCGGCCTCAGCCCGCAATCCTTGAAACCGCCGTGGAAATAGGGCTTCACCCGGTCCTTATCGACCAGATAGTGGACGATGATGTTGGACAGCGATGAATAATAGAACGGCGTGGTAACGCCCGACGGTATCGGCGGCAGAATCGAGTTGGGCGGCGAGAACGTGCTGTCGGCGGTCATCTGCTTGGCTTCCTGCCTGATGGAAAATCAAGCAGAGGTAAAACCAACGATACAGTGATTTCTAGCATTTTCTTCAAATTATATATTTCAAACCTGCAAAACGCCCTACAGGTTGTTCATTTTCCGGCGCCGTTCCACGTCATCCGGATAGCCTGACGGGACGGCGCCGGCGTC
>NZ_JCACHA010000338.1:0-2775 GCF_059503625.1 Skermanella sp. | reverse complement strand
CTGTTCAACTCGCCGGGTCTTCTGGACCCGGCGGATTTTTCGCGTTTTCTTACCAATCCGGCGAGGCATCGAAGCTCTTGAGAGCCGCTTCGGCCGCTTCGATCACCTTGACGTCGGAATCCTGGGTCAAGGCCCCCAGCGCCGGGACGATCCGGTCGTCTTCGTGGCGGCCAAGGGCTTCGATCACCGCGAGGCGAACGACGGGACGGCCGTCCCTGCTCAGCCGGATGAGCTGAGCGACGGCGTTCGGCGTCTCCATGGCGCCCAGGGCCTCGACGATGGCGCAACGCCCCTCCTCGTCGCAGCGCTCGGCGGCACGGGCCAGCTTGACCGGAGTGTCGTCGTCGGCGACCGCGATCAAAGCATGGGCCACCAGCGGGATATCGATCGGGGTAGCACGGTCCAGCAGTTCCTCCAGCGGTTCCCGCGCCGGCTTGTGTCCGAGCGCTCCCAGGGCAAGGCGGGCGGACTTGACGACACCCCGGTCCGGGTCCGACAGCAGGGGCTCCAGCAACTTGGTATCCTCGCGCCGATGGAGCGAAGCCGCCAGGCCGCAGGCCGCCTGCCGAACGATCGGCGCCTCATGCCCGAGCCCCGCCGGTATCAGGTCGGCGGCCGGGCGGCAGCGCAGTTTGCCGAAGCAGTCCAGTGCCGCCACGGTGGAGGCCGGGCTGAACAGCCCCCGTCGGATCAGGTCGATCAGGGGCACCGCTGCCGAGGCTGGGCCGATCTTCGCCAGCGCGTCCAACGCCGCCGCGACCTCGGCCACCGGCTGTTGAGCGTCGAATCCGGCGAAGCGCCGGCACGTGCGGATCAGGAGCGGTACGGCGCGCGACTCGCCGCGCTCCCCCAATTCGACGATCGAGGCGACCAGCGGCGGGTCGTCCGGCGCTTCGGCGTAGAGGTGGAGGTTGAGAGCGTCGAGCAGGTGGTCGGTCGGCCACTCGCCGATCGGGCGCAGGGGAACGCCTTCCGCAGCCGAAGGCTCGGATGACGGTCCGGACGGCGGCTCGACAGGCGGAATCGCCCCCTGCCCTTGCGCGAAGAGGTCTAGCTGGTTGGTCTCGCGGCGCTTCTTCAACCGGCCAACCCTGGATTTTGAGGTACGTTTCACAGCCGGGCGGATTGGAAGCAAGCCGCCGGGTCATTGTCAATGGTTTGCTGACGTCAGCCAGTCCTTCAGCTTCGACCAGCGCCGCCTGCTCTGGTTCCCCTTGACGGCCATCGCCATGGCCTTTCGCTGTCCCACGATGACGACGAGGCGCTTGCCGCGCGTGATCCCGGTATAGACGAGGTTGCGCTGAAGCATCGTATAATGCTGCATCGTCATCGGCAGGACGACGGCGGGGTATTCCGATCCCTGCGACTTGTGGATCGTGGTGGCGTAGGCCAGCACGACCTGATCCAGTTCACCCGCGTCGTAGGCGACTTCGCGCCCGTCGAACTCGATCAGCAGCGAATTGTCCTCGGCGTCGATCTTGCTCACCACGCCGAGGTCGCCGTTATAGACTTCCTTGTCGTAGTCGTTCTCGATCTGCATGACCTTGTCGCCCTCGCAGAACGTCCAGCCGAATCGCTCGATGCGGGGATCGCGCGGCGGGTTGAGGACTTTCTGGAGTTCGATGTTGAGCGAGCGGGCGCCCAGGCCGCCCCGGTTCATCGGACACAGAATCTGGATATCGCGCACCGGGTCCAGGCCGAACCGGCGGGGGATGCGGTCGCGGACCATGTGGATCAGCTTCCGCAGGCCGTCCTCGGGATCGGCGGCATCGACGAAATAGAAGTCGGTCAGGCCGTCGCCGGCCGGTGGCGGTTCCGGCATCAGGCCCTGATTGACGCGGTGGGCATTGACGATGATCCGGCTCTCCGCTGCCTGCCGGAACACCTCCGTCAACCGCACCACCGGCAGCGCCCCGGAATTGATGACGTCGGCAAGCACCTGTCCAGGACCCACGGATGGCAGCTGATCGACGTCGCCGACCAGCAGGACCGCCGACTGGCTGGGCACGGCGCGGAGCAGCGCGTTCATCAGAGGTACGTCGACCATCGACGTCTCATCGATTACCAGAAGGTCGCACTCAAGCGGCTGCATCTCGTTCCGCTTGAAGCCGCCATGGGCGGGATCGACCTCGAGCAGGCGGTGGATCGTCCTGGCTTCCAGGCCGGTGCTTTCGGTCAGGCGCTTGGCAGCCCGGCCGGTCGGGGCGGCCAGCGCAAGTTTCAGGCCCTTGACCGCCAGTATCTTCAGGATGGAGTTGACCAGCGTCGTCTTGCCCACGCCGGGGCCGCCGGTGATCACCAGGAGCTTCGACGAGACCGCCAGCCGGACGGCGGTGCGCTGGCTTTCCGCCAGCGTCAGGCCGGTCCGGCCCTCGACCCACGGGATCGCGGAGTCGGCGTCGATGCCGCCCCAGGGCGGAGTTCCCGCCGCCAGATCGAGCAGGCGCATGGCGATGTTCTGTTCGGACCGGTAGAGACCGCTCAGGAAGACCGCGTCGCGCCCGTCCAGCCGGTCGGCGACCACCGTCCCGTCGGCCAGTTCCAGCGCTATCGCGTCCTCGATCAGCGCCTGTGGGATTTCCAGGAGCTTTCCGGCCAGGGTCACCAGTTCGTCGCGAGGCAAGCCGCAGTGCCCCTCGTCCATCGCTTCCGCCAGGGCATAGGCGATACCGGCGCGTGCCCGCACCATGGCGGTCTTCTCGATGCCCAGGCGGGCCGCGACGGCATCGGCGGTGATGAAGCCGATGCCCCGGATATCGCGGGCCAGCCGGTAGG
>NZ_JCACHA010000337.1:0-2780 GCF_059503625.1 Skermanella sp. | reverse complement strand
TGCTGCCAACGACTCACTCAGCGCCGCATTATATGACACAGTAGTACTAGCAGCCCGTTGACGAAGTCGCTTTGGCTTGATTCCGTTCGCTCCAGGCCGCGAGTGGCAGGTGTGGCATGGCGTTGGGACGACAGCAGGGCCGGCAGTCGGAACTGCTGGTGACCTGGGCGGAGATGCCGCGCTCGCCCGAGCACGTGTTCTACGACCGGCTGCAGGCCGACCTGCTCAGTGCTGGGTTTGACGGTTTTGTCGAAGGCCAGTGCGCGCCCTACTATGCGGCGCGGTAGGGCCGGCCCTCGCTGCCGCCGGGGCGGTACTTTCGCATGCTCCTGGTCGGCTACTTCGAGGGCATCGACAGCGAGCGCGGCCTGGAGTGGCGCTGTGCCGACAGCCTGTCGCTGCGCGAGTTCCTCCGCCTCGGCGAGCGCGAGCCGGTGCCGGACCACTCCTGGCTGAGCCGTACCCGCGCCCGGCTACCGCTCGAGGTGCACGACGCGGTGTTCACCTGGGTACTGCAGCGGCTGTCGGAGCGGGGCCTGGTCCGGGGTGAGCGGATCGGCGTTGATGCCTCGACGGTGGAGGCCAACGCCGCCCTGCGGGCGATCGTCCGCCGCGACGGTGGCGAGGGCTACCGCGAGATGCTGACGCGGATGGCCAAGGAGAGCGGCATCGAGACACCAACAGCTGAGGACCTGATCCGACTGGACCGCCAACGCAAGGGCCGGCGGCTGTCCAACGCCGAGTGGGAGAGCCCGACCGACCCGGATGCGCGGATCGCCAAGCTGAAGGACGGCCGCACACGCTTGGCCTACAAGCCCGAGCACGCGGTCGACCTCGACACCGGCGCGGTGGTCGCGGCTGAGATGCACAGTGCCGACTGGGGCGACACCAAGACCCTGCCCGACACCCTGGCGAGTGCGGCCCGGCACCTGGCCGCGGTCGAGGCGGCACCGAGCGCCCAGGCGCCTGCCGAGATGGTGGCCGATAAGGGCTACCACTCGCGCGAGGTGCTGAAGACGCTCGACGACGGGCCGTGGAAGACCCGGATCGCCGAGCCCAAGCGCGATGGCTTCCTGCGCTGGCACGGCGACGACGCGGCCCGCCGCGCTGTCGTGAACAATCGCACCCGCCTGCTGTCCGGCGTCGCTCATGTTGCGTTCAAGCTGCGCGCCGAGGTGGTTGAGCGGAGCTTCGCGCTCATTCTCGACCGTGGTGGCATGCGCCGAGCCTGGCTGCGCGGCCGGGAGAACCTGCACAAGCGTTACCTGATCCACGTCGCTGGCTACAACCTTGGCCTGATCATGCGGCTGCTGACCGGGTGGGGAACCCCTCGGGGCTTCCAGGACAGGATTTCGACCCTGCTTGCTGCCGTCGCCATGTCGAACGGCGGCCTGGTCGTCATCCTGATCGTCATCGCTGGCGATCAGACTGCGGCCGCCGCCGTCAGCATTGAGCCGGAACGCTTCAGCTGACCAATCGCTTTCTCAACGGGCTGCTAGCGGCCGTTCTGGCCCGGTGGATCGGCTAGGATCGCCCATGCCCTCCGATAGCCTCGGCCCTGACGGGTTCGTCCGCCTCCGCTGCTACCTGCCGGCCACCAACACCATGTGGTTTGCCGGCTCCTGCTCGGGCTGCTCCCGTAGCGTGACAATCGGGATCGAGGCGGCCATCGACCTGATGGGTTCAGCCGACGCGACGGTCGGCGAGCTGGCGGCGCGGCTGCGGTGCCGGCCATGCGGGCGCCGGATCTCGCTACAGGTGATGGCCGATTCCCGATCGCCGGAAGCCAGGCGGGATGAAGGGCGGCTGCCGGAGACGGAGGGGATGCGGGTTTGGGAGTAGCTGTTCCTATGCGGGGCGGCGCTGCGGGCTTGAGCTCAGCTGGATGGGGCAGAACGCTGATAGACCAGCAAATCGAGGACAGGCGTCCTCTCCAGCCCTAACGCCAGACCGATCAGGTGATGTGCTTGGCCTCGATGGTGAGTTTGGTGATTGAACAGGTGGGCGAGCACGTGATGGAGGGGCTGGGACTGCGGTGCGCCGCTAGTCGTGGCGTAGTTGAGGGGCTGCGCGAGACGCTCCTCACTCAGGCCGTCGACGAACGCAATGATCGCTTGGTCCTGTGACTGTCGCGCGGTGCCGAGTTCCTCAAAATCCTCATACAAGATCTCGTTCAGCCTCGTGCCACGCGGGCTCAGTCCGCCTAGGCGGCCCATCCACAGGCGGTCCGTCACGAGGAGGTGGTTGAGGGTCCCGAGCAACGACCCGAAAAAGGCCCCTTGGTCCTCTGCCAAAGTCTGTGGCGTGAGTTGGGCGGCACAGGCGTAAACGCGCTCGTTCGCCCAGCGGTTGTACCGCGAGAGCATGCGGAAGTGCTCCTGCCGAACGCTCATAGAGGTGCTCCTCATGCTCGCTGCTACAGCATGATATTAGGGTCCACCCGTTAGGCTTTATCCACCGGAGTTTGAGCGCATCTATCAGCAGGACCGGTTATCACTTGCGGTAACCCCCGCGCAAAGCAAGCAATCCAGCCCTGTCGCAATCAGGCTAGGCGCAAAAAGAGGCCGCCTGCGCAAAGCGAGCGGCCTGAGTTTTGGGAGTGAACAAGGGATCGAAGCCCAGCCAACGCCCCCTTTGCCGGGCCGGTTTGCGAGCGTTCCACGAGTGAGGCAGGGCGTTCCGCGTGCCGCCCAATCCGGCTCCGATCACATGATGGGGTGGATGCCCCCTGCTCTGCGGCATCGAGGTGCCACAGCGTGGCAGGTGCTGAGCCTGACCAC
>NZ_JCACHA010000336.1:2135-2782 GCF_059503625.1 Skermanella sp. | reverse complement strand
TTCTTTCCCAAGCTGACCGGCAACATTTTCAGTGCAAATCCCCGCTACGACCTGTTCGCCGACATGGGAGAAGACAACGGCTCCCTGAGCGTCAAGCGGACGATGGTGGCCCAGGCATTTCCGAAGGTCGGCCGAAAAATGACCTTCCTGTTCGACTATGGGGATGAGTGGCGCTTCCGCGTCGAGCTGGTCGGCAGGGGGCAGAAAGTGCCGAGAGCCCGGTACCCGAAGATTCTCGCTTCGGTCGGTCAGGCTCCAGAACAGTACCCCGATATGGAGGACGAACAGGAGAATGAAGACTAAGGGATACTTGCGCCGACAGCGGGCGCTTGAGGAGGATTGGTGGAGCCGAGGAGGATCGAACTCCCGACCTACGCATTGCGAACGCGTCGCTCTCCCAGCTGAGCTACGGCCCCACACCCGATCCTTCACCGCACAGGGTTAAGCGGTGAACGGGGCGCATATTGGTAGGCCGGAACCGTGCTGTCAAGGACTGTATGACGAGGTTCGGATACCGGGTTCCGGCGGGCTCTCCGCCATGGGACCCGGCGACGGCGAAGCGAAGCGCGGCGCTTGCCTCCCGCTGGCCGTAAGGGTAGGGTGCAGCGCATTTTTTTGACCCCTTGGCCCGGTAGACCATGCAATCC
>NZ_JCACHA010000336.1:0-2125 GCF_059503625.1 Skermanella sp. | reverse complement strand
GATCGACACCATCCTGGGGCTGTACGTCTGGATCCTGATCGCCTCGGCGATCCTGAGCTGGCTCGTCGCCTTCAACGTGGTGAACACCCGCAACCGTGCGGTCTACGTGATCGGCGACTTCCTCTATCGCGTGACCGAGCCGGTGCTGGCGCCGCTCAGGCGTATCCTGCCCAACCTGGGCGGGCTGGATCTCTCGCCGATCATCGTCATCCTGATCATCTTCTTCATCCGCAACCTGATGCGCGAGTACGGGCTGCTGTTTTGACGCCATTCAAGCCGGTCGCCGACGGCGTCCGGATAGCGGTCCGGCTGACGCCCAAGGCGTCGCGCAATGCCATCGCGGGCATGGCGCCGTCGGGCCAGGGCGAGACGGTGCTGAAGGTCATGGTGACCGCGGTGCCGGAAGCCGGCAAGGCGAACGAAGCGCTGATCAAGCTGTTGGCGAAGGAGTGGGGGATTGCAAAATCCTCCATTTCTCTGGTTGCCGGAGCGACCGACCGCAACAAGATCGTCCATGTCGCCGGCGATGCCGCCGGCCTGATGGCCCGGCTGAGCCATGGCGGCGTCACCCGAACCGACATCTGAACCGCCCCGTTACCTGACGACCCTGCCGGAAGACGAAGACATGACCAAGGCACGCATCATCGACGGCAAGGGCTTCGCCCTCGACCTCCGCACCCGGATCGCCGCCCAGGTGGCGGCCCTGAAGGAATCGCATGGGGTGGAGCCGGGTCTCGCGGTCGTGCTGGTGGGCGACGACCCGGCCAGCCAGGTCTATGTCCGCAACAAGGGACAGGCGACGCTGGCCGCCGGAATGCGCTCGTTCGAGCACAAGCTGCCCGACACGGTCGATCAGGCGACGCTGGTGGCGCTGGTCGAACGGCTGAACCGGGACCCCGCCGTCAACGGCATCCTGGTGCAGTTGCCGCTGCCGCGCCAGATCGATCCGGCGGTCGTCATCGCGACGATCGACCCGGCCAAGGACGTCGACGGTTTCCACGTCGAGAACGCCGGGCGTCTGGCGCTGGGGCTCCCCGGTCTGGTCCCCTGCACGCCGCTTGGCTGCATGATGCTGCTGCGCGACACGGTCGGCGACCTGAAGGGGCTGCGGGCGCTGGTGCTCGGCCGCTCCGCCATCGTCGGCAAGCCGATGGCGAGCCTGCTGCTGGCGGCGGACTGCACCGTCACGGTGGCCCATTCGCGCACCCAGGACCTTGCCGGAGAATGCCGGCGCGCGGACATCCTGGTTGCGGCCGTCGGCCGGCCGGAAATGGTGCGCGGCGACTGGATCAAGCCGGGCGCCACCGTCATCGACGTCGGCATCAACCGGGTCGCGGGATCGGTCGAGGGCAAGACGCGGCTGGTCGGCGACGTCGCTTTCGCCGAAGCGGCCGAGGTGGCCGGCGCCATCACGCCGGTGCCCGGCGGAGTCGGTCCCATGACCATCGCCTGCCTGCTGCTCAACACCCTGACGGCGACCCGCCGCCAGAACGGCATCCCGGCGCCCGCCCGCACACCCGGCGACGCCGAGGCATGATCACCTCTTACGGTATCGACGGCGGCAGGACTTTCAGGCGGTCCCTGGAAACCGGGCAGCTTCTGCCCGAAGGCACCGTCTGGATCGACATGCTGCATCCGACCGAGGAGGAACGCGCCGCCATCGCCGGCCTCGTCGGGATCGACCTGCCGACCCACGAGGAAATGAAGGAGATCGAGGTCTCCAGCCGGCTCTATGTCGAGAACGGCAGCATCTACCTGACCACGCCGGTCATCACGCGGGCCGACACGGAGTATCCGGGGCTGGGCGTGGTGACCTTCATCCTGACAAACGGCATCTCCAAGGGCGGCTATCTGGTCACCGTCCGCTATGTCGAGCCCAAGAGCATCGATACCTTCGCCAGCCGGCTCAACCGCCAGCCGGAGTTGATCGGCGGCCCGGAAGCAGCGTTGCTGGGATTGCTGGACGCCGTCGTCGGCCGAGTGGCCGACCTGCTGGAACTGATCGGCAGCCGGCTGGACGGCATCGGCCGGCGGGTCTTCGACGATCCCCTGCCCGCCAAGTCGAAGGAAGCGGCGAGGAAGCCGGACGCGCTGCGCGAGGTCATGCGCGATATCGGCAGGGTCG
>NZ_JCACHA010000335.1:0-2784 GCF_059503625.1 Skermanella sp. | reverse complement strand
GATGGCGGCCCGCGCCGCGTCGCAACCACTCGTCAGCGCGACCGTGGCTCGATGCCGCCAAAGCGTCCACGCCTCGCCTCGGCACCAGCCCGGGATGCGTGACGACTTGAACTATGAATATCGAGCCTGTTCATGAGCTGTGTATGTTCAGCAGCGAACAGAGTGGAAGGCTACTTCGCGGACGATTTCTCTGTCGGACGATCATACCAGTGAAATGACACTTTTCTGATAGTCTGCGAACAACTCACCACTCCAACAAAAAACCGGAGGAACTCATGGCAGTCATGCCGGAGTAGTTGGCACTACGGCCGCCCCCGTCTTCAGGTTCCCGATTGCCGAGGATGGCATTGTTCCGCATCGCCGATGGCCGACATCTTGCTGATGACCTGTCTCGAACTGGCATTGCCTCAATCAGTTCGACCTCTCCAGCTCGAGTGCCTGCTCTTCGTGTCCTGCAGCCATTGAGTCCAGGACATCATCTGCTGGTCAAGGATCGCTGTGGCAAGTCGGCAGCATTTTATCGCCTGCGCCCGCAGCGCCAGTGAGGACATTTCAGCTCACCGGATCATGTTTCCTGCGAGTACAAGCTGATCATCAAGACGATCGGCTGATGGGGATGACACCGGAGAACAGGATAAAGCCGTAAACGACGAAGGCCAGGAACCATCCCGTGGGGGAGCAGTTTTCCCGGCAATATCCCTAATCCAGCGTCCAGAGCCTGCCGGCGCCAATCAGGAGAACTCCCAAACATGCGGGATCAATCGCTCGGGTTCCTGAAGGAACTTGTAAACACCCCCTCACCGAGCGGCTATGAACAGCGCGTGGCGAAGCTCTACCGGGATTACGCCGAGCGCTTTGCCGACCGGGTCACAACCGACATCCACGGCAGCGTGACGGCTGTGGTGAACCCAGGTGCTTCGATGAAGATCATGCTCGCCGGACATATGGACGAGATCGGCTTCATCGTGCACTATATCAGCGACGAGGGTCTCCTCTACTTCAGCGCCATCGGTGGGCACGACAGCATCATTCCGGTCGGGCAGATGGTGTGGGTGCACGGCAGGCAGCGCGTTCCCGGTGCCATCGGCCGCAAGGCGATCCACCTGCTCGACCCGGAAGAAGGCAAGAAAAAGCCGGAACTCAAGGATCTGTGGATCGATATCGGGGCAAGTTCCCGTGCCGAGGCCGAAGCGATTGTTCAGATCGGAGATGTCGTCACCTACCAGTACGAATTCCAGCCGCTTGTGGGAAACCGTGCGATGGCGCGGGGCTTCGACAACAAGGCGGGCCTGTTTATCGTGGCTGAGACCTTGCGCCTTCTCAGGGAAGAGGGCGGCCTGCGAGATGGCGTGGGGATTTATGCCGTCGGCACCGTGCAGGAGGAGATCGGGTCCCGCGGCGCCCGGACTTCGGCGTTCGCCATCGGCGCGCAGACGGGACTTGCCGTCGATGTGGACCATGCCGTTGACTATCCCGGTGTCAGCAAAGCCCGGTACGGCCAGCTCGACCTTGGAAAGGGACCCAGCGTCTCGCGCGGCGCCAACACCAATCCGGTAGTCTTCGATCTGATCTGCCAAGCTGCGAGGGAAGAGGGTATCGCTTACCAGGTGTGTGTCACGCCTGGGGTGACGCCAACCGACGCCGGCGTGATGCAGATCAACGGGCCGGGCATGGCGACGGGCCTGCTCGGCGTTCCCCTGCGCTACATGCACACCCCATGCGAGATCGTGAGCCTCAAGGATGTGGAAGATTGTGCCCGGCTGATGGCTGCTTACTGCCGGCAGGTTACGCTGGAAACCGACTTCACCCCGCGATAGTGCCCGCCATGGCTCACATGGCACGGCTTTCTGACCGACCCGACTATCTTCTGTGTTCATGACGAGGATCAGGCGGATGCTGCGTTGATCTTGTGGTGTCGCGCCTTCGCCATGAATATCGATATGTTCGCCGCTGCTAATGAGGAGCAGCGGCGGGGGCGTCATCAGCTGGGAAGTGTCAACCGCGGGACGGCGACGTCCACACTATCTTTTGTGAAAACCCCTCCGTGCCAATGATGATGAGACACAGGCCCCCCGGAAGTTTAGACTTGAGGGCGTAGGAGAACTGTCTCGTGGTCATGCCCAATAGAGTTGTGGAAGCACAGGCCGCCGCTGGCACCGGCACAGAGGAAGGCTGGAGGCCGACGGTTGTGCCGGCGCCAGCGGCGGCCAACCCTGAACTGTCGGATCGCCCGAAGCGCCGGACGTTCACGGCCGGTGAGAAACTGCGGATTTTGGCGGAGACGGATCGCGCGGCGGATACTGGCGGGATCTCGGCCATTCTACGCCGGGAAGGCCTGTACTCGTCGACCCTGACGGATTGGCGCCGTCAGCGCGATGCCGGCGCCTTCGAGGCTCTGAAGCCGCTGAAGCGGGGGCCGAAGGAGGCCGCCGTCAACCCCATGGCGGCGGAACTGGCGCGGGCCAACCGGGAGAACGCTCACCTCAAGCGGCGGCTCGCGCAGGCCGAGGCGATCATCGGCATCCAAAAAAAGTGGCTTCCTTGCTGGGAATTCCCCTGGCGACGCCCGACAGGGACGAGGAGCCGTGATGGAGGCGGTGGTCTCCCTGCCGGCCGGCAACGGCCTCACCGCCGCCGCCTGCGACGCTCTGGGCGTAGCGCGCGCCACTGTCTATCGCCACTGCGCGCGTCGGGCTGGGCCAAGGGCTCCGTCACCTTCCAGACCTCGCCCGCCCCGCGCGCTGACGCCCGAAGAACGGCAGACGGTGCTCGACCGGCTGCGCG
>NZ_JCACHA010000334.1:0-2789 GCF_059503625.1 Skermanella sp. | reverse complement strand
TTCCTGACCCCGATGTCGCTGGTGCCGGCGCTGTTCGTCTGGTCGTGGCCCAGTTGGGGCATGCTGGTCTGGCTGGTGCTGATGGGCGGCATCGCGACGCTGGGGCATCTGGCCCTGACCCGCGCCTTTACCCTGGCCGACGCTTCCGCGATGATGCCGTTCGACTACACCAAGCTGCCTTTCGCGGCCTTGCTGGGCTATCTGGCGTTCGGCGAGACGATGGACTTGTGGGCCTGGATCGGAGCGGGAATCATCGCGGCTTCGACGATCTACATCGCCCAGCGCGAAGCGATGCTGGCGCGGCGCGCACGGTCCGCCGCAGCGGCCTCAGCCGCCGTCGGCAGCCCCGCCGAGTAGGCCGGTCCCAAGCAGCACCCGCGCCAGCGACACCGCAAGCGCTGCGATGACCAGGACCGTCAGGACGCGGCGAAGCGGCAGATACCAGCCGGGAGCATGGCCGGCACGGACGGCGGCATTGTCACCGGCGTAGAGGGCGGCGAAGGCGATGATGAAGGTGACCAGCGACGGTACCGCGTTCATGCAGACGGCGACCCAGGCGACCAGCGGCGGCACGACGCCCCAGCCGAGCCTTGACCACGTCATCGCGGGAGCCGGATTCTCCGAGGTTGCCGGCGAACCGCCATAGTTGGCGACGGCCAGTCCCCAATGGACGGCACCCAGGAACGACAGGATGGTCGCTGCGTAGAGAACCTGGATCTGGAGCGCGTGGACGTTCCACGGCGAAGGCGCCAGCCATACGCAGGCGGCGGCGAACCAGAAAGGAATCAACCCGGCGAAGCCGAGGGCGAGGGCGGGGCGTGGGGTCTGTGACAGCATGATCCGCCACCAGATAGGGCGGATTCGCGGTTCGTCTATCCCGCCGCCCGGCTGTCGCCGCCATCCGCCTGCTCCGGTGACTGGGCGAGGTTCGCGAGAGTTTCCCGCGCCCGGTCGTAGTGGTCGGGCCTCATGTTGGCACGCACGGTCTGGATGGCGGCCATCAGCACGGCGGCATCGTCGGTGAATCCAAGCAACGCTATGAAGTCCGGTACGGCATCGACCGGCATCACGAAATAGGCCAGCGCGCCGAGCAGGATCGCCTTGGCCTTGGTCGGGGTCGAACTGTCCGTGGCGCAGTAGAAGGATGCCACGGCATCCTCGGCGAAGGGGATGCGGGCGACCGAGGAGCGCAGCTTGCTCCAGAATCGCTCGCGGACCATCCGCTCGTCCTGCTCCATCCCGGCGCCGCCGGCGGTATCCGAATTGCTTCGTGTTCTCATGGTTAACAGATATGGGCAGTGCCGGCGGCCGTACAATCGCCCGGCTGCTGCATTCGATGCAGCGGTCTGCTAAAGAGCGGGATGCGGCCGTTCCGGCCGGCAGACTTGAATAGAAGACATGGTAAAGGGAGGCGACCGATGAAGGTCAAAAATCATGCCGCCGTCATCACGGGCGGCGGTTCGGGCATGGGTGCCGAAACAGCGCGCCGCCTTGCGGCCGAAGGCGCCAAGGTGGCCTTGTTCGACCTGAATATCGACGCCGTTCAGGCTGTTGCCGACGAGATCGGCGGCATCGCCGTACAGTGCGACGTATCCGACGGCCCCAGCCTGGAAGCGGCCTTCGCCAAGGCGCGCGACGCCCATGGTCCGGCCCGGATCGCGGTCAGCTGCGCCGGGGTGGCGACTCCGGGCCGGATCGTCGGGCGCGAAGGCCCGCTCGACCTCGCCGCCTTCAAGCGGGTGGTCGACATCAATCTCGTCGGCACCTTCAACATGATGCGGCTGGCCGCCTACGACATGAGCAAGCTCGACCCGCTGGAAACGGCGGAGCGCGGCGTCATCATCAACACGGCGTCGGTCGCCGGGTTCGAGGGCCAGATCGGGCAGGCGGCCTATGGATCGTCCAAGGGCGGCGTGATAGCGCTCGGCCTGCCGGCGGCGCGCGAATTGGCGCGATTCGGCATCCGGGTCATGACGATAGCGCCGGGCCTGATCGCGACGCCGATGCTGCTGACGATGCCGCAGGAGATCCAGGACAGCCTGGCGGCTTCGGTGCCGTTCCCGGCCCGGTTCGGCGAAGCGTCGGAGTACGCCGACCTAGCCCTGCACATCATCGGCAACGTCATGCTGAACGGTGACGTGATCCGCCTGGACGGCGCGCTCCGGCTGGCGCCCAAGTAAGATCCGGCTATCCAGACTTAGCGGTCGTGCTCCAGTGCGATCGCGTCCATGTGGTGGGCCAGTTCGACATCGCGGTCGGACAGGCCTTCCACATCGTGGGTCGCCAGGATCACTTCGACCCTGTTGTAGACGTTGAACCACTCCGGATGGTGATCCATCTTTTCCGCCTTCAGGGCGACTCGGGTCATGAAGCCCCAGGCGGTCGCGAAGTCGGGAAAATGATAGGTCTTGCGGATCGCGTCCCTGTCTTCGACCTCGGCCCAGCCGTGCAGTTCGGCCAGGGCCGCCTGACGCCTTGCGCCGACGAGTTTTTCCACCATCTGAAGCCTCCCTTGTTGTATCGCTGTAGCGGTCGATCCGTGAGAGTGCGCCCGAATGACCAGTCGAATCAATGCCCCGACCATCGCCGACATCGAATCGCTGGCCGACGAGGCGCTCCAGACCATTCCGCCCGAACTGCTTCGGTTCGTCGGCAACGTGGTGATCCATGTCGAGGATTTCCCCGACGAGGAAACCGAGCGGGAAATGGGGCTCGACTCGCCGTTCGACCTGCTCGGCCTCTACCGGGGCGTCGATCTGGCCCACAAGAGCGTCAGCGCCACGCCCAGC
>NZ_JCACHA010000333.1:651-2792 GCF_059503625.1 Skermanella sp. | reverse complement strand
ACCAAGATCAAGTCTTGGTATGACGGTATGGGAAATTAGTAGAAAACCCGGCATCTTCTCCACAAGGAAACTGAACAGCCCTGGTTTTCATGCCGGGTTTTGGCACAAGAATCAAAACGGCCGATCTCAAGACTTGATGCGTCAAACCCGTCGCACTCGGACAGAACATCGTGCTGTTTTAAGATCCCGAATCTCGATAAAATCGAGAGACGCGAGTAAAGTAGATAATTTCCCCGGCAGCTTTACCGCCTTCTTGGCTGCAAGGTCCTGCCCAACTTCATTCAATAACACCCAGCCATCCGGTGATCTACCCAGATCCTCGACAGCGTTGCGAATAGCGGTCTTTTGACCGAGTGTAAGGCGGTCTTTACGATCATCAATGCCGCCGTTCGAGGGTTTTACGTTGGACTGAGCAGCAGGCTGGGCAGCATTGTTCGACTCTACGGCAATCCGGTATTGAGGAACAAGCATCGTCACATCGGCGACCTTGACGGATTTCCTGTCACCGATGGACCCGCATGTCGGAACGATGATGCTGGTCGCTTTACCGGAAAGTTGCAGCGCTTTGATGAGTGGGGCAAATCCGTCATCGCCGCTGACGATCACATACTGGTCGGCGTCACTGGAATCCCTCAGCCGGCCCGCATCGAACGCCAAGAGAAAATCGGCCGCATTCGGTCCCGTGACATCCTTTCCGCCATCGATGACCTCGATCCCGGAAATCGCCTGCCATCTGCCGGGTTTGGCGCATGTATAGGCACGCATGACGATTGGTTCGCCAAGCAGCCTGAGAAGCCGGTGGATCTGTGGCCAAAGATCCACGCTGACATTCTCGGCATCTATGAGCACGGCGAGGCGGGCACTGGGGCCGATGCCTTGTTCGATACCGGGTTCCCCGGTCACGCCAGTTTCCGTTAGCATAATTCTCAATCAAATTACAGGCCGGTCAAAACACAGGCGCGATCTTCAATCGGGTCTTCGTACCGCATCGGGTGGAGATTGACTACCACACAATGTGATCGAGTCCCCAAGCGCTCCTACACCACGCCTGGGGACTCGATCCTCAAGCCGACTACGGTCTACCGTAGACGCGGCTTCCAGCCGCGTTGTCTCGGCTCTTCAACGGCATTAACGGATGTGAGTGCGCTGCGCAGGAGCGGAAGTCCGCGTATCCGCGCGCAACGCAGCTGGAAGCCGCGTCTACGATGCACCTCACCCCGAAGCCCGGCATGAGCGGCCAAATTATCTGCCCCAGCGGCAAACCCCGTCAAGGATTGTATTCCTGATTCCTATCTGATACACGATACCCAGGCGAAGCGCCGGGCTCTATGACATCGTGAATCAGGGCCAGAGCGCTCCCGCTCCACACGCGCGACGTGTGCGGCGGGGACCTCCCCCGTCCCGACCGGCCACGTTTCGCCGAGCCTTCGGGCTCCGCTGAAGCGCTACCGCGACACCTGCATCCGCCTCCGCGAAGTCGAAGCCGAGCATGCCGAAACGCTTCTGTCGATCCCGGCCGCTTTTCGGCCCGGTTCCTCCGACGGCAGGTGCGTGTCCCGCTGGCCGGAATGGACGCGCTTGGGCTGCCGTCAAGCATGCCCTCCCGACCGTCCGAGGACGACTTCATCCGGTACTTCCACCGGGTATCGGGGTCCGACCCCGACCGGCGCAAGGAGGCGCGCCGGCGGCACAGGGTCAGGATGGAAGCATGGCAAACCCGGCGGACCGTTCAGAAGGAATGGTACGCCCGGACTGGCCATCCTTTCCGCCTGAGCCAAGCGCGCCTGACCCTCCCGGCGGCGGTCACTATTCCAGCCGCCGGGAGCCGCGATAGTGACACACAGTGACCGATAGTGACGGATAGCGACCTTTTCGGCGAAAAAAGCCTGGACCGCCGTGATGACCATCCGCCGGGCGCTCATGTCGAATCATGACATTTGCGTACGGAACAGGGTTTTCCCAGCCCCCCGTCACTCCTTGGGCACGTTCCGCTCCAGCTCGTCCAGCCACGTCCGCGCCGTCCCGTCCGACGGTGCGCGCCAGTCGCCGCGCGGCGACAGGGAGCCGCCGGGGCTGACTTTCGGACCGTTCGGCATGGCGGAGCGCTTGAACTGGCTGAAGCCGAAGAAGCGGCCGATGAA
>NZ_JCACHA010000333.1:0-641 GCF_059503625.1 Skermanella sp. | reverse complement strand
CGGATCTGCGGCAGTTCGTAGGACCGGCGGCGTTCCGGCGGGAAGCCGGGGGGCCAGTCGCCGTGCTCGGTGTCGCTCCAGGCGTGAAGCGCCAGGAAGGCGATCTTCGACGGGCGGAAGCCGTAGCGCAGCGTGTAGAACAGGTTGAAGTCCTGAAGCTCGTAGGGGCCGACCTTCGCCTCCGTGCTCTGCGGCGTTTCGCCGGGGGCGACCGGGACCAGCTCGGGGGAGATCTCCGTGCCCAGGATCGCATCCAGGGTCACGCCGACATCCCGCTCGAACTGGCCGGACGAGATCACCCAGCGGATCAGGTGCTGGATCAGCGTCTTCGGCACGCCGGAGTTGACGTTGTAATGCGCCATCTGGTCGCCGACGCCGTAGGTACACCAGCCCAGGCCCAGTTCCGACAGGTCGCCGGTGCCGATGACGAGGCCGCCGTTCTGGTTGGCAAGGCGGAACAGGTAGTCGGTTCGCAAGCCCGCCTGGACGTTCTCGAACGTCACGTCATAGACCGGCTCGCCCCTGCCGAAGGGGTGATTCATGTCGGCCAGCATCTGGCGGGCTGCCGGACGGATGTACAGCTCGCGCCACGTGACGCCCAGCGATTCCATCAGGCGGACGGCGTTGCCCTTGGTGTGGTC
>NZ_JCACHA010000332.1:0-2797 GCF_059503625.1 Skermanella sp. | reverse complement strand
GGCGGCAAAAGCGGAGACTACGGGACAGCACCATGATTCCAGTCGCCGAAGCCCTGAGCCGTGTCCTTTCCGCCTTCTCGCCGCTGCCGGCGGAACTGGTCGCGCTGCCCGACGCGCTGGGGCGGGTGACAGCCGAGGATATCCGCGCCCGCTTGTCCCAGCCGCCGGCGTCGATGTCGGCGATGGACGGTTATGCAGTCCACGCCGAGGATGTGGCGCAGGCGCCCGCAATCCTGCGGCAGGTCGGCGAGGTTCAGGCCGGCAGCGCCTTCGACGGGCGAATCGAACCTGGAGAGACGGTGCGCATCTTCACGGGAGCACCGCTCCCTGACGGTGCCGATGCCGTCGTGATCCAGGAAGACACGGAAGCGGAGGGAGACCGGATAACGGTTCTCCAGGCCGGCGTCCGTCACCGTCACGTCCGGTTCGCCGGCATCGATTTCCAGGCGGGGCAGATCGGCGTACCGGCCGGGAAACTGCTGACGGCTCGGGACGTCGGCCTTGCCGCCGCCATGAACGTGCCCTGGATCAGGGTCCACCGCCGGCCCCGCGTCGCGATCCTGGCGACCGGCAACGAAGTCGTGCTGCCGGGCGACCCCGTCGGACCGAACCAGATCGTCAGTTCCAACGCGTTCGCGCTGTCGGCCCTGGTGACGGCTTTCGGCGGCGTACCGTTCAATCTCGGCGTTGCTCTCGATACGCCGGAGTCGCTGGCGGAACTGACCGCCGGCGCTTGGAATGCCGACCTGCTCGTCACGTCGGGCGGCGCTTCGGCTGGCGAATACGATCTGGTCCGCAGCGTCCTGGGCGACCGGGGCATGGATCTGGATTTCTATAAGATCGCGATGCGGCCGGGCAAACCGCTGATGTTCGGCCGCCTGGGCGATGTTCCGGTGCTTGGGCTGCCCGGCAATCCCGTTTCCAGCTATGTCTGTTCGGTCCTTTTTCTTCGCCCTGCCCTGCTCCGGATGCAGGGACTCGACCCTGCGGAGACTCGCCTGAAGGCGCGCCTGGGGGTACCGGTCAAGCAAAACGACCAGCGCGAAGACTACATGAGGGCTGTCCTAAGCCGCTCTCCGGCCGGCGAGCTGATCGTCAAGCCGTTCGAGTCGCAGGATAGTTCGCTGGTTTCGGTGCTTGCCCAGGCAGATTGCCTGATCGTCCGGCCGCCCTTCGCTCCCGCGGCTTCCAAGGACGACATCGTGGAAATTCTTCCGCTGACCGGAGGTTCATTTAGTCTCTAGCTGGACGTTCCTCCTTTTAAAGCGTTAAATTTTTGATGGGGAATGCTTGACGCCTTACGTGAACCAAACTAGAACGTATTATAATGTTTGTGTTTTGTTCCGGACCGGGTGGTCACGCGCAGGGGGCGTAGATGCTGACACGTAAACAATACGAACTTCTGCTCTTCATCAACGACCGGCTGGGTGAAGGTGGGGTTTCGCCGTCCTTCGACGAAATGAAGGACGCTCTGGGCCTCAAGTCCAAGTCCGGCATCCACCGGCTGATTACCGGTCTTGAGGAACGCGGCTTCATCCGTCGTCTGCCTCATCGGGCGCGCGCGCTCGAAGTGCTGAAGCTGCCGGAGGGATCGGACGCCGGGGGCGGGCGCCAGCCGCGGGCCGCCGAGCGTGCCAAGTTCCAGCCCAACGTCATCAAGGGCGATTTCTCCGGCACGCTGGCCGGCCGGGAGGTCAACCATCAGGTGGAGGCGATCGAACTGCCGCTCTATGGCAGGATCGCCGCCGGTACGCCGATCGAGGCGCTGCGCGACAACAGCGCCATGATCAACGTCCCGTCCACGATGCTCCCGCCCGGCGATCACTACGCGCTCGAGGTGGCGGGCGACAGCATGGTGGAAGCCGGTATCCTTGACGGCGATACGGTCATCATCAACCGGTGCGAGGTGGCCGACAGCGGGTCGATCGTCGTGGCGCTGATCGATGAGCACGAAGTGACCTTGAAGCGTCTGCGCCGCAAGGGGCAGACGGTAGCGCTGGAGCCGGCGAACCCCGCCTTCGAAACCCGGATCTTCGGGGCCGACCGGGTTCGGGTTCAGGGACGCCTCGTTGGATTGCTGCGGCGTTACTGACGCATCCGCTGGCAACGGGACCGTTCGTCCGGTTTCGTTTACCGATGGCCTCTATAGTCCCCGATGACGCTGCACGTCATGATTCATGGGATTATCGGGGCCATCGATGGAGATCTTCAAGTTCTGGAAGCTCTATAAGAATCAGATCGAGCCGGAGGTCAAAGGCTGGTTCTACGACCACGATCTGATCATGTTCTGGCTTCTGGACTTCATCCAGAAAGAGGCTGGGTGGCGCGGAGATCTTTGTGAACTGGGGGTCTACGAGGGACGGTCGGCCATAGGCCTGGGAGCCTTGGCGCGACCGGACGAATCGCTCTTCTGCTTCGACCTCTTCCATGAAGTCCCTCAGGCTGTCGTCGAAAGCAACATTCGCCGCTTCTGCCCTGATCTTGACGGCAGGCTGGGCTGCATACAGCGTGACCTCCCGTCGATGCGGGCAGCGCCCCTCGAGGTTGCGCCGGGCAGCTTGAGATTTCTCCACATCGACGCCGTTCACGATCATCCCGGTGTCCTCAACGATCTGCGGAACTTCGCTCCACTGCTGGCTCCGGAAGCGGTCATCGTGCTCGACGACTGCTTCGACCCGGATTGGCCGGGCGTCGCGACCGCCATGACGGAGTTCTGCCTGTCGGAGATGGGGCGCCACATCCGGCCCTTCTCGGCGTCGAGATCCAAGATGTACCTGTGCGCCCGTTCCCTGGTCGA
>NZ_JCACHA010000331.1:0-28935 GCF_059503625.1 Skermanella sp. | reverse complement strand
CAGCGGCCTTCCGGACGGCGTACCAGCAGGGCTCGTGCTGCCAGTGGTAGTGCCCGCGGCCGAGCACCAGCCGATCCTTGGCCCAGACGATCTGGGCGCGGATCTCAAAGCCGCAGGCGGTGAGGCTCTCGGCCACCGCGGCGGCGTGGAGAGCGCCATGCCAGACATAGGCGACCTCGCCAGGGAACAGCGCCCAGGCGTCGCGCCAATCGGCTCGGTCATCATTGGCCACGGCTCCGGTGCGGCGGGTGGTGCTGAGGCCGGCGCGGTTGCGCCAGGCGGGGTCGTACTCGACGCCATAGGGCGGGTCGGTGACCAAGAGATGCGGTCTGACACCGCCCAGAGCGGCCTCTACGGCCTCCTGGGTGGTGCTGTCGCCGCAGACCAGCCGGTGGCGACCCAGCAGCCAGACGTCGCCAGAGCGGGTCACCGGCTCGGCAGGGGCCACCGGTACGGCATCGGGGTCGGTGAGGCCGGCGGTGCCCTCCACCAGCAGCGCGGTGAGCTCATTGTCGCTGAAGCCGATCAGCCCCAGGTCGGCGCCCATGCCCTGGAGATCGGCAAGCTCGACCCGCAGCTGCTCCTCGTCCCACCCGGCGTTCAGCGCCAGCTTGTTGTCCGCCAGCACGTAGGCGCGCTTCTGAGCGTCGCTCCATCCGTGGGCGACCATGACCGGCACCTCGGTCAGGCCGAGCTGCCGAGCGGCGAGGACGCGGCCGTGACCGGCGATGATGCCGCCCTCCTCATCGACCAGCACCGGCGTCGTCCAGCCCCACTCGCGGATGCTGGCGGCGATCTGGGCGACCTGTGCGTCGCTGTGGGTGCGGGCGTTCCGGGCGTAGGGGATGAGGCTGCTGACCGAGCGGCGCTCGACGGCGTCAGCGGGCCAAGTCTGGGCGATGTGGCTCATAACGGCCCCGGTCGGTAATTTCGCAAGCAAAGAAATTCAGCGGGGGCTCGGTCCGACAACCAACGGTCGCCGACTTATCATCCCCCCGGGGTCTGACCAACCAAGCGCCATCATCGTCGCGCATCCACGCCATCGCGCTGCGACTCACGTCGGTGGCAAGGCACGCAGATCGGCGTCAGCCAACGTCGGTCGAGGCGTAGCGGGTCATGGATACCGTGGAACCCGCGCGTGTGGTGCACCTCGGCTGCAGCTGTTACGCGACCTGTCTCATGGCACAGCCGACACAGCGGCTCGTCGGCGAGAACCTGCGTTCGAAGGCGACGCCAGTCCTCGCCGTACCCGCGTGCAGTGCTGCTAGCGTCGCGCGCGTGTCGAAAGCCAGAGACCGTCGGCGTCCAACCCTCAGAACGGTGCAGTGGCGAGCGGAGAGGCATGACGGCGTCCTCGGGACGAAGCGCCGCAAGCGACGCAGCGCACGGCAACTATGGGCGCCAGAACTGCGAGGAACAATAACCTTCCCTTTCGCTCTACTACGAAAGCTCCCGCACCTTATGGTCGAAGACCGATCGACACGTAGGCCGATGACCCAGCGTCGAGTACCCCGCCCTATAGCGGTGACGGGTGGTGACGGGTCTGCCCATTACATCGCTATCTAGGTGCATGGTATATAGAGCTCCGACACACCTCATCCGCGTACATATAACGTAGGAAAGCAGACAACCCGTCACTACCCGTCACCAGCGGGGGGGCAACCTAAAAAACGCCGGTATCGGACGGCAGGAGCTTTAGGCCCTTGAACACAGCGCCGGCTTTTGTTCGCTTCTTCACTGCATGCCGCTCAAGAGCCTCGCTGAACCGCTTCTCAGTTCCTGGTCCCTCGTTCCGAGACGAGCACCATTCTTTCCAATCGAGGAACAGCATGCGACTCCCGGTTTCAGCTGTCGGTTCAAGCCGGCATCTGGCATTGACCCACTCGGCGAGGGTATCCTCGTCCTCAAAGTAGCTGTCTGTGGCCGAGATGATGACCGCAGGTGGGTCAAGCCGTTGCTGCTGCCAAGCCAAGCAGCCGCGGATTGCCCAAGCAAGAATGCCAGGAAGCTCCGCGCGCAGTGCCTCAGCAAGATGCGGGTCTGGATTGGCAGGGACATAGGTGAGCGGGACCAAGTGCAGCCGCCGGCGCATGGCAGCATCCGGGTTCTTCAGCGCTGGTCGATGGTTGCCGGCGATCCAGAGCTTGAACTGCGGCGTAAACTCGAACGGGTCGCCATGCATGACGCGGGCAGTTGTGCGATCTCCACTGGTGAGCGCTTTCAAGCGCGCCTCCGCCCAGGGCCGGTCTTGCGCGGTCTCGGTCACGAGAACGAGGCGCGCACCGCGCAGCGCGGCAAGGTGCGTTGGATGCTGTTCGCTGGTCCCGGTAGTGAACACGTCGGCCATGGCCACTTTCGCGTAATCTCCGAGCATGGCGGCCATGGTGCTCAGCAAGACGCTCTTTCCGTTCTTGCCCGGACCGAAAAGGAACGCGAAGGCATGCTCGTCGGTCACCCCCGTCAGGGTGTAACCGATGAATCTCTGCAGGTAGCGAACTACCGCTTTATCTCGGCGAGTGATCTGAAGAAGGAAGCGAAGCCACCGTGGGCACTGGCCGGCTGGACCGACCGCGGTCACTTTGGTGAACAGGTCATCTTGGCGGTGCGGACGCAGCTGCCCGGTGTGCAGATCGACAACGCCGTCCGGCGTGTTGAGCTCCCAGGGATTGGCATCGAAGTCGCCGGCCCGCCGTGCATGCCTCGGGTCTGCGCGCGCAAGGCGTTCGACAGCCGCGATCGTGTTCGCGCTGGCGAGCTTCTTGGCCATCGCCGCTTTACCTTTTCCGCGCTTTCCTGCGTCGGCAGCAACGTTCCGGCAGAGCTGACGCACTTGGCTGAAGACACGCAGGGTCTCATCCGGCATCCAGCAGCTTCCATTCGAGAAGAGCCAGCGGCCCCATGCCGCCACATAGAGCACACGTCCATCCTGCAGCTCACTGAACGCCAAGGCCAAACTGTCGTCCGAAAACTCTGGCGGCAGGTCCGCTTCTCCATCTTCATCGTCAGCAGGCGTAAGAAAGACGTCGCAGGTCAGGTCTTCGACCGTGAGCCATCCAGCGTCCAGCATCTGCTTTAGAACGGTCAGTCGATCCACGCCGTCGCAATGAGCATGTCGGCAATGACAGACGAAGCCGCGGCTGGTGCTGTCGCTCGCGTTCTTGACGAAGGTGGCATCATCAATCCCCGCTTGGCTGTGAGCTGCCTCGTTCACACAGCGGATATGATGCTTCGCCTCGACCACCTTGCCCGTGAAAACACCCGGAGAGCGCGCTCGCAACGCAGTGACGATCTGGAAGCGCGGGCCGAATGTTGCTGCCCACTCTGCCAAATTATAGACTTGGCCTGTCTTGGGGTCGACATAGTCAAATTCGTTCGGAGGCAAACCCATCGAGCTCCGTGCGGACCGCTTCTGCTGCTTGCCTCCGCTCGGCCTAGCCTTCGGCAGATCGAAAAGATCACACGCATTGCCGCTCAAAATCGCGGTTTCAGGCGGCGAACCTTCAGGTGGACGACGTGGCATGAAGAAGGCACGCGACGTGTCCGTGCAGGCTTGGTCGTATCGCAGACCGAGCGAGGCGGCTAAGGCTTCAACCCTTTCCTTCCAGGCGTCGTTGGCCTCCTGCTGGCTCTGGTAGCTGGCGGCCTCCCAGGGGCGCAGCAACGGTATGACCACCCGAAATTTCGGGCAGGGCTGGTGCTCGAACACAATATACTCGGCGTCCTCATGGGCCAGAGTTGCGCCCATGGCGATGTGGGGTAGGTAGCCCTTCTCGACTGTGAGAAAGTCGGCTGGAGCTGCCCGCGAGTCAGAAGCTGCGGCTCGAAACTTCTCCCAGTTGCTTAGTCGGGCTCGAGTGCGGCTTGTCATGTGCGAGTGGGTCGAGGTGACGATCGCCGCGTAGCCTTTCGATGATATGGCCGCGGCAATCTTCCCTAGAGACATCCCGACATCGATATCGAGGAACACCAGCTCAATCCGGGTGGCGTCCATCTTGCTCCGCCGCGTGCCGGAGAACACGGCAGGGACGATGCAGCTGCCCTCCTTGGGACCGACTTGGTGGTCACAGAGCAGAGCGCAGAGTTCCGGCCAGGAGAAGCGCCGGACATCAGTCCAGGGTGTCGCCTGGTTGAAAGCGCCGAAGGTACAGATGTAGGTCTGGCCGGAGCCGTTGGGTGCCTCACGCTGTGCCTGAGCATTCGCGTTCATGACGACATTCCCTCACGCTTTGCCCGCTCTCGGCGCCATTGCTCCAGCAGCGCTCGGCCGGTGATTTCCAGCGCCACTTCGGGGCTGGGGGTTGGCGACTCTGAGGACGTCGAGCGATCCAGCGGCTCTTGCCAGCGGCGCCGGAATGATGGGTTCCGCCACGGGTCACTCATGGCGGCGGCAGATGCGGCGTCCTTCATGCAGACCTCCGCTGCGCTGCCTCGAATGCCTCGATATCCGCGAGGCAGTATAAGACACGTCCACCAACCTTGAGATATTGCGGCCCTTTCTTCTCATGGCGCCACCGCTCCAGCGTTCGTGGCGACATGCACCAGCGTCGCGCGAGGTGGATCTGATTCAGATGGTGGGCTTCGCTTGGAGTCGATGCCGGTGTGCCCTTCATCGTGCTGCCCCCTTCCGCCGAGTCTCGGCTTTGGTGACGACACGCGGCAGGCTGGCGAGCAGAGCTTCGATCGAAGCTGCCGTGACCAGGGTCCGGCTGCCGAGCTTCATCGCCTCAAGCTGCCCCGAGGCGATGAGGCCATAAACCGTGGTCCGACCGATGCCGCCGAGGCGCTCGCCGGCACCCTCTATGGTGTAGGCGTCATTCCGGCGTTCGGGCCCCTCTGGGCCGATAAACCGCTGCTGGTTGGTGTGAGGTGAATCCTGCACTCGTCCGTACTCCGTGGAACACGGGCGGATGGTGCGGGTGGACAGAGCCACTGAAGAATGGGCTTCACTAGTGAAAGGTCGGCTTCAGTGGTCCTTCAGCGGATCCTGGAACTTTCGACTTGGCGCTAGGTAGTTTTTCGCGGCCCTGAGCATTTCAGGTCGGAGTGGCTGCAAGTGAGGCTGGATTGGCAATACGTCCGCAATAACTTCCACGACCTCGTCGTGAGGTATCAGCGGTCCAGCAGCGCCATCGGAGGAGCGGGAAACCGCGAAGGCGCTGTACCATTTCGCGTAAGCCACCATCTGCCGAAACTTAGCTAGATCCATGAAGAGATCATGCGCCGCCGCAGAGCTTTCGACATTTCCAGCGTTGTATTCGTTATGGGCGGTTATGTAAGCAGCCCATAAGGGAGAGATTGATCTACTTTGTTTCCAATACTTCCATATTGTTCGATCTGACGGAACTTTCTTTCGAATGCTGTTCGGCCAATCTTGAATAACTTCCATCGCGCGATTCAGCGATGACTGTACATCGGGGTGATGCAGGGCAATGTTTGCGGTGATCATCAAGAGGACCCCCGAAAAATAGGCGTGCCCCTCAGCTGCACGAGCATAGTCTTTTAGTATTTGGCTTGTTCCTGGCGCCTCCGCTAGCGTACGGTAACTGCCAGCCGGGTTGAAAATTCGCTCGAACACGGTTTCCGAAAACTCGAGGGGATTGATAACTAGGCTTTTGAAGAAAGCCGAGTACCCAGGCATTCGGGCTAGATCGGCCTCGCTTAGCCTCAACTGCTGTGCACGCAGCTTGAACTCGGCTTCTGAGCCTTCCTGGGTGGCCGCATCCTGCGCGGCTGCGATAAGGTCTGCGGATAATGTAGCCAGCGTTTGGCCCATCTTTCGCCGGCTACCATCCCATGTTTGAGCGGCCAGAAAACGTATCCAGGCGAATGGGTCGTCTAGGTCGAGATGTAGAACGAGTTGACCACTCTCTCGCGGCCTCTTTGTCATGGCGACGTCGGACCTCCACTGCGCGAGCCCAGGTTCTGCCGGCGGTCATCTGCGCAGAGTAACCGCGCTGCTTTGGGTCCGCGAGGCAAACATCAAGCCCATACCTCCTCCCGACTCTAGAGGAAGAACTGGCCTCTCGCGATATTTCGACCCATTTCCTTCTTTTACTCGCCAGCACGATGCGCGGCTTAGAGAGCTGTTTTGATCAGTATATTTGACCGATGCTATCAGGAATCCTGAAATTTTGGAGCCTATGCTTATGGTAGCTCAGCTCCCTAACTCCTTGCCCCACCTGCGAGAAGTCAGCAGAATCCTCGCTATTGGCCTACTTCGGCTTCGAGCCGGACATGTCAGCGACCTTGACCGCGTCACCGCACAGGCCAGTGCCCAGGGAGAGAGTTCGCTACACTTCCGCGCCGACCAGAGCATGCATGCGAACCGGCACAACCGGAGACGCGCATGCCCCGCATAACCACCCAGAATGCCGCCCAAGCGCCGACACCCACGATCGCGGCCATCCCGCCGGCGGACGTCCTAGGCCGCCTGGCTGCCCTACAGGCGGCGCCCATTGCTCAGCTGAAGCAGCAGTGGCGCGAGCTTTTCGGCAAGGAGCCGCCGCCCTTCAACCGAGCCTACATCCAGAGCCGCCTCGCCTACCGCATCCAAGAGCTGGCTTATGGCGGCCTGAAGCCTGAGACCCGGGCGCGACTGGAGGCGCTCGGTGAGCAGCTCGACGGCGGCAACGTCGTCCTCCGCCGCATCCGCGCCGATAGCCGGCCGTTGCCTGGGACGCGGCTCATCCGCGAATACGACGGCGTGCAGCACGTGGTCACCGTCCGCGCCGATGACTTCGAATATGAGGGCCGGCCCTACCGGTCCCTCTCCGCCATCGCCCGGCACATCACCGACACGCGCTGGAACGGCTGGACCTTCTTCGGGCTGAAGGGGAGACCCGGAGTATGAGCCGTCGCAAGCTGCCGGCCGACGGCGTCATGCCGGCCTCGGTGAGGAAGCTCCGCTGCGCAGTCTACACGCGCAAGAGCACCGACGAGGGTCTGGAGAAAGAGTTCAACACTCTCGACGCCCAGCGCGACGCCTGCGAGGCCTACGTCGCCTCCCAGCGTGCCGAGGGCTGGCTGTTGGTTCGAGACCGCTACGACGACGGCGGCTTCTCTGGCGGTACGCTGGAGCGGCCGGCGCTGCGGAGACTGCTGGCCGATATCGAGCAGGGCCGCATCGACGTCATAGTCGTCTACAAGATCGACCGCCTCAGCCGCTCGCTCATGGACTTCGCCAAGCTGGTCGAGACCATGGAGGCGCATGGCGTCACCTTCGTCTCGGTGACACAGTCCTTCAACACCACGACCAGCATGGGACGGCTGACGCTCAACATCCTGCTCAGCTTTGCGCAGTTTGAGCGCGAGGTGATCGGCGAGCGGATCCGGGACAAGTTCGCTGCCTCCCGAGCCCGCGGCATGTGGATGGGGGGCAAGGTGCCGCTTGGCTACGTTGTCCACAACCGTAAGTTGGTCATCCTTGAACCCGAAGCCGCAAGCGTCCGACGCATTTATGAGACCTTTTTAGCCACGAAATCCGCCCTCGAAACAGTCCAGCGTCTTCGGAGCGAGGGCATCGCGGCGAAGTCTGGTAGGGCGCTCAACCGCAGCGATATCTACAAACTTATCCACAACCGGACGTACGTCGGTGACGTCTCACACAAGGGGCAGATTTATAGGGGCGAGCACGAGCCGATCGTCTCACGGTCCTTGTGGGATGACGTCCAGGCCATCCTACAGGTCAGCCCAAGGGCCCGAGCCGCTGAGAACCGACAGCACGCGCCGGCGCTGCTGAAGGGGTTGATCTTCGGCGTGGATGGCCGGGCGCTGTCGCCGACGCATTGCCGGAAGAACGGGCGGCTGTACCGCTACTACGTGGCGCAGAGGGTGCTGAAGGGTGATGCCGCGGCCGAGGACGACGGCATTGTGCGCTGAGTGTCGGCCGCCGAGATCGAGGCGGCGGTGGTCACTCAGGTCCGGGCGCTGCTGCGGCAGCCCGAGATCGTCGTTGGCACTTGGTTGGCGGCGAGGGTCGAAGCACCGGATCTGACCGAAATGGAGGTCCAAAGCGCGCTGAAGCGGCTGGATCCGCTCTGGGGCGAGCTGTTCCCGGCCGAGCAGGCGCGCATCGTGCGGGCGCTGGTGGAGCGGGTGGTGGTCGGGCCCGGTGGCGCGGACATTCGGCTGCGGGTCGAAGGGCTAGCTGGCCTCGTCCGGGATCTTGGCGCGTTTGCGCCCGGTGCGGAGTGTGTGACGGCATGAGCGCGACGGCCAGCATCACGGTCCGGGTGCAGCTCGCCATTCGGCGCCGGCCGGGGCGGAAGACGGTGGTGACGCCGGTGCAGGAGGGCGTGCCAGCCGTGCCGACGCGCGCTGATCCGGCGCTGGTGAAGGCGCTGGCCAGGGCGTTCCGATACCAGAAACTGCTGGACGAAGAGCGCTACGCCTCGATCAGTGAGATGGCCGCGGCTGAGCGAATCGAGAGAGGATACCTGGGGACGCTGCTACGGCTAACCCTGTTGGCACCGGAACTCGTCGAGGATGCCCTTAACGGAACTGGACCCGTCGAACTCTCTGCGCGGCGGCTGATGGAGCCCGTCCCCGCTCGCTGGGACGAGCAGCGCGCTGTCCTTCGCAAGGCAGAGTAGCGGCTCGCCGACCCCTCGCGGGGGCTGGTCTGATCGTTGCGTGGAGCCTCCTGCCAGCCCTTCCACGGTCGCGGCTTCCTCCGGCATGCTGGCGTTAAGAAAGCGAGGAAGCCGTCCATGACTAACCCCTCTCTGCCGCGCCGCCAACTGCTTACAGGCAGCGCCGCCTTACCGACCGTTGCGCTGCTGCCCTCGCCTGGCTCACACGGTCGGGCGCGCGCTGCCACGGCGCTCCTGGCCGAAACCATGCACGGCAGGCTGCGCGGCGAAGCCAGCGGGGGAGCACTCGCCTTCAAAGGTGTCCCCTACGCGGCCAGCCCCACCGGGGCCGCACGCTTCGAGCCGCCTGGCCCCCTCGCGCCTTGGGCAGGGGAGCGCGAAGCCACAACCCACAGCTCCTCCGCCCCGCAGTTGCGCAACGCGGACCCACCGCTCTTCGCTTACACGAGCCCGGTCGTGGCGCAGTCTGAGGACTGCCTGACGCTCTGCGTCTATACGCCCGGCCTGCGCGACGGCGCTCGGCGCCCAGTCCTGGTCTGGCTGCACGGTGGCGCCTGGAGCACAGGGGCTGGAACCGCGCCAGTGCTGGACGGCAGTGCCCTCGCGCACGAGCAAGACGTGGTGGTGGTGGCGGTGAACCACCGCCTCAACCTGTTCGGCTTCCTCTACGCCGAAGGGCTAGGGCCGGAAGCCGGCAATAACGGCGTGCTCGACATGATCGCGGCGCTACGCTGGGTACGCGACAACGCCGCGGCCTTCGGCGGCGATCCGGGCAACGTCACCATTTTCGGCCAGTCAGGTGGCGCTGCCAAAGTTGCCGCCACGATGGCCGCGCCGGCCGCCGAAGGGCTGTTCCATCGTGCCATCATGCAGAGTGGGTCGGGGGCGCTTCGGCTGGCCATGCCGGAGGACGCGGCTCGGGCCGCGCACGGACTGTTGGCAGAGTTCGGGTTGAAGGAGGGTGAAGCAGCGAGGCTGCGTGAGCAATCGGTGGAGCGGCTGCTGGCCGCCATGGCTAAGGTGGTCTCCGCCAACGGAGGCGCCAACAACTTCCGCCCCGTGCTGGACGGCGTCGTGTTCCAGCAGCACCCGTTCGACACCGGCGTGCCCGCGCCGGCGCAAGATGTGCCGTTGCTGATCGGCTCGGTGGAGACCGAGATCACCTACAACCTGGCGCCAGACCGCCGGAACTTCTCCCTCTCGGCCGATCAGGTCCGGGCGCGGGTGCAGCGCTTCCTTCGGCTGGACGCGACAGCGACCGATCGGGTGCTATCGGACTATCGCTCCGCCATGCCTGGGGCTTCGCCGAGCGATCTGCTCGTGATGATCTGCTCGGATCAGAACTACCGCATGGGCATGATCCGGGCGGCCGAACTGAAGGCTCGAGCAGGCAGAGCACCTGCGTGGCTCTACATGTTCACCTGGCGTAGCCCGGCCATGGATGGGCTGCTGCGTACGCCACATACAGCGGAGTTACCCTTCATGTTCGGCAATCTCGGCACAGCGACAGAGTTTACGGGCAACGGTCCCGAGTTGCCAGCGGTGCGTCGTCGGATGATGGCGCTATGGGCCAGCTTCGCCCGCACTGGAAGGCCGCAGGCACAGGACGTTCCGGACTGGCCGGCCTACGACGTAGCCGGGCGCCCGACCATGCTATTGGGCAACGATGCGCGCCTCGAGCCCGACCCGGCCGGGGCGCAGCGGCGGGTGCTGAGCGAGGTACCGCGCTTCGAGTACAGCCATCCGATAACCTTCACGCGGGACTAGTCGGCCTCGGCAGTACCCCGCTGCTGTCGCGCCGAAGTTTCGAAGACGGCTACGCGACCGCACCCACAAGCATCACGGTCCGCGAGCGGCTGCGGATCTGGTACCGCCTCAGCAGGAAGACACTGGTGACGCCTACGCAAATGAGTGTGCCGGCAACGACGACTCATGCTGACCCAGCACTGGTGACGGCGCTGAGGCGGGCGTTCCGGTATCAGCGGCTGCTGGGCGAAGGGCGCTACGCCTCCATCAGTGAGATGGCGGCGGCGGAGCGAATCGAGCGGGGGTATTTGGGCACGCTGCTGCGGCTGACGCTGCTGGCGCCGGATCTAGTCGAGGCGGTCCTGGATGGAAGGCTGCCTGAGCAGATGAGGTTGCTGAGGCTGATGAAGCCCTTATCAGTGGCATGGGATAAGCAGCATACGGCTATGGTCCGGCAGTAGAGCTCGGAGCGTCTGCTTGACCCTATGCAGCCCAACCCGCACCCTCAGGGGCAAAACCGGGAGGAAATAACCACTATGATATCCCGCCGCAGGCTCGGCGCGACTGGCGCCCTTCTCGCTACCTCGACACACCTTCGAGCCCAAGGCAGCTGGCCAGGAGAGCGTCCCATCGAGGTTATCGTGCCCTATCCGCCAGGAGGCGGGGTAGACATCATGGCGCGTGTCACCCTGCCCTTCGTGGCGCAGCACCTGCCGGGGGCGCGTTTCGTTGTCACCAACCGCGCCGGCGCCGGCGGACAGGTGGGCTTTGAAGCTTTGTTTAACGCGGCGCCCGACGGCTACGTCCTGGGCGCGCTGACGGTGCCAGCCATCAGCACCTTCCCGCTCGAACGCCAAGTTCGCTATCGGCCGCTTGACTTCAGCTTTCTTGCGAATGTCGTCGACGATCCGGGCACTGTCTACGTCGCCACCAACTCGCCGATCCAAACGCTTCAGGACTTGGTGCAAGCGGCCAAAGCCAGGCCGGGACAGATCAACTACGGCACCACGGGCGTCGGCTCCGACGATCACCTGCTCATGCTCACTTTGGAAGGGCTGGCGGGGCTGCAACCCATGAACCACGCACCCTTTGCCGGCTCGGCGCCACTTCTGGCTCAGGTGCTTGGTGGCCATATCGAGCTTGGCGTCGGCAATATGGCAGAGATCCTGTCGGCCATGCGTGAGGGCCGCGTGCGGGCACTCGGCCAAGCCGCAGAACGCCGTTGGGAAGCCGCCCCAGACGTTCCAACTTTCCGCGAGCGCGGCTACGACATCGTTGCCGGGTCCGCCCGAGGTATCGCCGGACCGCCGGGCCTGCCGCCTGACATCCGCGCGCGCTTGGAGCGGGCCTTCACCGCAGCCTTCGCCGATCCAGCTTTTACACGGGAGGCCGAGCGAGCCTCTTTGCCTCTGCGACCACTGGTTGGCACCGCCTATCGCGACATGGCGGCGCAGGTCGAAACCTCAGTCCGTGCAATCTGGAAAGTTCGACCCTGGAGCGGTTGAGGCGGCAGCCTGCTGGCGGTTTAGGTCAGAAAAGCTCCGCCGTTGACATGAATGGTTTGGCCGGTGACGTAGCCGGCCTCGGGACCCACCAGCATCCGGACGACGGCGGCTACTTCCTCTACCGATCCCTTGCGCCCTAGCGGCACCCCGCCCTCGACCAGCGTAGCTGGCATCGCGCCAGCCGAAGCACCACGCAGGGTGTCGATCGGGCCCGGCGCTACGCAGTTGCATCGGATATTGTGTGGCGCCAGCTCAACCGCGAGCGCGCGCATCAGCCCTTCCAAACCAGCCTTCGAGGCTGAGACGTGGGCGCGGTGCGGCGTGCCGAGATGGGTCGAGATGCCGGACAAACCGACCAGAGCGCCGCCACCGCGCCGGATCATTTGCGGCACAACGGCCTGCGCCAAGATGAAGGCGCCATCGAGCGCGACCGCCATGATTTCCCGCCATTCTTGGAGCGTCATGGTTAGAAAAGGAGTCTGGCGCCTTAGTCCAGCATTGGCGACGGCGATGTCTATGCCGCCGAACGTCGCTGCTACCTCCTCCGCCATCTGCGCCACTGCATGTGGGTTGGCGACATCAGCGATATAGGAAAGCGCTTTACCGCCCTTGGCGGTGATCTCATCCACCACCGCTTCTACCGCCATCCGATCGGTGCGTCCGTTGACCACAACCGTAGCCCCGTCGCCCGCCAGGCGCAGCGCGATCGCGCGCCCAATATTCCGCCCCGCTCCGGTCACTAGCGCGACTTGACCCTCCAGGCTTTCCGTCATCTCAGCGCTCCCCCTGCCAAGCTCTGCCGCACCAGGTGAATGACTCGCATCGTGCCGCGCAGACTACTGTGACCTTCGGCGAGTCCAGGCAGAAATGGCAATGGCTCCCTCGCAGACCGGAGACGCGCCAGCTCCCCGCTGCCTGATCCTACCGCACGAGTTCCTCGTGGCTTCGGGACCCGAAGGGGGCAACACTGCGCGACAATGGCCCGACCCGTGGCCCTGGAGGAGAATGGCATGAAGATTGTCGACGCGCAGGTGCATCTCTGGTCAAGCGGTACGCCGAGCGGCCACCACCGCAAAGTGCCGGCCTTCACCGCGGAGGAACTGCTGGGGGAGATGGACGTGGCTGGTGTGGACGCCGCCGTGATCCACCCACCGATCAGCTGGGACCCAAATTCGAATGACCAGGCCATCGACGCGGCCCGGCGCTATCCGAACCGGTTTGCCATTCTCGGCCAGGTACCCTTAGACCAGCCCTTGGAAGGCCAGGAACGCCTCAAGCACTGGCGCGAGCTGCCGGGAATGCTGGGCTTGCGCTACCCGTTGGTGCTTCCCGAGCAGAGCACCTGGCATGTCGACGGCACGATGGACTGGCTTTGGCCTACGGCGGAGCGCGCAGGGCTACCTGTGGCGACAATGGCTGGCCGGTTCCTGCCCGAGTTCCGGCGCATTGCAGAGCGTCATCCGAACCTGCGGCTGATTATTGACCATCTCGGCCTGGTCCGGTCCGAGCAGGACGACGCTGCGTTTGGGAATCTGGATGTCTTGCTGGCCCTTGCGAAGTTCCCCAATGTCGCAATCAAGGCGACCGGTGCACCTGGCTACTCGACCCACCCCTATCCGTTCCGAAACATCCATGATGGACTTCGGCGCATTTACGACGCTTTCGGGCCACACCGCTTTTTCTGGGGCACCGACATCACCCGCATGCCATGCACCTATCGACAATGCGTGACGATGTTCACCGAGGAGTTACCCTGGTTGTCAGGGCGCGACCTCGATCTGGTCATGGGCCGCGGCCTCTGCGCATGGATCGGTTGGACCCTGCCGTTGGACTAACGCAGCCGCCGACCGAGGGCGCAGCGGGCAACAACGGAGCACGAATAACAAGGCGAGCGCGTAAAGTTCGACATTGCGCCGCTGCGTCATGATCCGGCTACCATTCGCAATCCGGCGCTGGTCAGGACAGAAGACGATGGTGAAGCCAGTGCACGCGGGTGTGCCGGCTGTCGCTACACATTGGGACCCGGCACTGGTGAAGGCACTGGCGCGAGCGTTCCGGTACCAGCGCCTGCTGGACGAGGAGCGGTACGCCTCGATCAGCGAGATGGCCGAGGCAGAGCGGATTGAGCGCGGTTACCTTGGCGCGCTGCTACGGCTGACACTGCTGGTGCCGGATCTGGTGAAGGCCGTTCTCGACGGGCGGCAGCCACCAGACCTGAGTTTACCAAGATTGATGAAGCCGTTCCCGGTGGAATGGAAGCTTCAACTCACCCACATGGCAGAAAATCCGGCGGAGCAAGGGCAAGGGGTCGGTGACGCTTGGAGTCTGCTCAGATGACAGAATAGGATCAAGCCTCACCCGCCTTTGGAACGGCGAAGGGGACCGCATTGCCACCTACGTTCCAGCACCCGGCCCGGCTGGTCCCTTTGGCCTTTCTCCTCGCCATCGCGCTTGGCACCGGCCTGCTGATGCTGCCGGCTGCTCGCGCGGGTGAGGGTAGCGCCTCCTTTCTGTCTGCGCTCTTCACCGCGACATCGGCAGTGTGCGTCGCCGGGCTGGCCGTTCAGGACACGCCCGCTTACTGGTCCGGCCTGGGGCAGGTGATCATTCTAGCGCTGTTCCAGGTGGGCGGTCTCGGCATCATGAGTGGGGCCACCTTGCTCGGGCTCCTGGTCGCGCGACGCTTGCGTCTCAGCACGCGCCTGCTCGCCCAGGCAGAGACCCGCAGCTTGGCGCTTGGCGATGTCGGTGACGTGCTGGCGCTAGTTCTGCGCGTCACGGTGGTTGTCGAACTCGCGACGGCTGCGGTACTGGCGCTCCGCCTCAGGTATGCCTACCAGGAGTCCTGGGCCGCTGCAGTCTGGAACGGCCTTTTCCTCGCGGTCTCCGCGTTCAGCAACGCCGGCTTCTCCACCTATTCCGACAGCCTGATGAGCTTCGCACGCGACCCGCTCATCCTCGGTCCGATAATGGCGGCCGTAATCCTGGGCGGCATCGGCTTCCCGGTCCTCCACGATATGCGCCGAAACCCGCTTCGGGCGGCGAGATGGTCGCTGCACACCAAAATAACCTTGCTCGGCACAGGCCTGCTCTTGCCCGGCGGAACGGCAGCGGTCTTGGCGTACGAGTGGGGCAATCCGGCGACCCTCGGACCAGTCGACCTGGCAAGCAAACTGCTCGGCGCTGCGTTCCATTCCACGATGACGCGATCGGGGGGGTTTAATGCCCTCGACGTGGGGGAGATGCGGCCGGAAACCTTGGCCATTAGCTACGTCCTGATGATGATTGGGGGCGGCAGCGCCGGCACCGCTGGAGGCATCAAGGTGACCACCTTCCTTGTGCTTGGGCTTGTGGTCTGGGCCGAGATCCGCGGTGAGCCGGATGTCACTTCATTCGGGCGGCGCATCACCAGGGACGTTCAAAGGCAGGCTTTAACAGTCGCCTTACTGGCGGTCGGGTTCGTCGGTACGGCCACCCTCGCCCTTCTAAGCGTCAGCGACCTCACTCTGGAGGATGCGCTCTTTGAAACCGTGTCGGCCTTCGCCACCGTGGGGTTATCAACCGGGGTAACCGCCGACCTGCCGTCGGCTGGCCAGGCCCTTCTCGTGGGCCTGATGTTCCTCGGACGGGTCGGGACCATCACCGTCGCGACCGGCCTCGCGCTGCGCAGCAGACGGACCCCATACCGCTATCCAGAGGAGCGTCCTATCGTTGGCTAGAGCCCCTACCCCTCGTAGCGACAGCGTCGTGGTGATCGGCCTCGGCCGGTTTGGCGGCGCCGTTGCCGAATCGCTCGCGCGGCTCGGGCATGACGTTCTCGGCATCGATGAGGACGCTGGCCTCGTACAGTCCTGGGCGGATCGACTCACCCACGTCGTCCAGGCGGACACGACGAATGGCGACACATTGCGACGTCTCGGTGTCCAAGAATTCGAGCGAGCTGTTGTCGGCATCGGCAGCAACATTGAGGCGAGCGTGCTAACCGTGCTCGCGCTCAGTGAGCTCGGAGTCAAAGACATCTGGGCGAAGGCGCTTGGCGAAAAGCACGGGCGCATCTTGGAACGCACCGGCGCCCACCACGTGGTTTATCCCGAGGCCGCGATGGGCGAGCGCGTCGCCCACCTGGTGACCGGAAAAATGATTGATTTCATTGAGTTTGATGATGGATTTGCCATCGTTAAAACCAAGGCACCACGCGAGGCGGAGGGCAGGACGCTCGCAGAGTGCGCACTGCGCAGCAAGTATGGCGTGACCGTTGTCGGAGTGAAGCGGCCGAAGACTGACTTCACTTACGCGAAACCCGAGACGACGATCCAGCAGGATGACATCCTCATCGTGTCTGGGCCCACCAAGCTTGTGGAGGCGTTCGCCGCGATTACCTAAACTCGGCCCTGTCTGATCATCGACTGCTCCATGGCGATCCAGGTTGCTATCGACGCGAGGCACCAAGCTTTTTCGGACGAGCCGGGATTCAGCTATCAGCCATTCACCAAGCCCAAGGATATGTTCCGGCCCACGCTGGAGACTTTTGAATGGCAGGATCTCTCGCGCGGGAGCCAGGTACAGGAGGTGGCAAACCTCCGTGACCTTTACAGGCACCAGTCCTGTTACCCGGCATTTGTGTGAACCCCGGCGCAATAACTTCCCCTTCCGACGCGCGCTGCCCCGGCGCTGGTGAAGGCGCTGGTGAAGGCGCTGGCCAGGGCCTTCCGGTATCAGCGGCTGCTGGACAAGGGGCGGTATGCCTCGATTAGCGAGATGGCGGCGGCGGAGAAGATAGAGCGGGGCTACCTGGGCACGCTGCTGCGATTGAATCTGCTGGCACCCGACTAGGGCGAGTTGATATTGGATGGCCAGGCGGCAGATTGCGTCACACTGCCGGCGCTGCTGGAACCGGTTCCTCTGGTCTGGGCACATCAGCGGGAACATCTGATGTCCGGCGAACCGATCCAGTGCGCCAAACTCGAGGTCGCCAGCCCAAACCAAGATTGCGAAGGAGCGTCCAGCCCTACCGCTTCGGGAGCCAGCGCTTGGCAATGCGGCAGGCGACCGTGAAAGCGGGGTTGAAGACATTACCAACATCGTAGCGGACGACCTGGCCCATCAAGTGGCTGGCAGCGTGGGCATCCAAGCCGAAATCCTCGCCGAGCCAGCGCGACATCTCTGTCGTGGCGTGCTGCAGCGCCTGGTCCAGCGGCCTGGCATTGCCGACCGTGAAAATATCGTCGGCCGTCTCACCGCGCGGCCAGGTGATCGTCCGCTTCAGCACACAGAAGGTCACCTCCATCTCGAAGGATGTCTCGATACCGGTGCCGGTGATCTCCCCGTCACCTTGGCAGGCATGTCCGTCGCCGAGATAGAAGAGCGCGCCCGGCACCGATACAGGAAACCAGGCTGTCGTGCCGGGTGCGAACATGCGGTAGTCCATGTTGCCGCCGTTCTGCGCGCTGGTCGCGGTGGACAGCGCCTGCCCGCCCGCCGGTGCGACCCCGAAGCAGCCGATCATGGGCTGGATCGGCGGCGCGAAATCCTCCAGCCCCTTCACGTTATCCTGCAACCGCACCGTCCCATCTCCGCGGTCGATAGCCCAAACAGCGCGCTGCTGCGGCGGCCGATCGATGATCGCCGCTGGATCGAGCACGGTCAGGGCGAGTGGCGAGTAGGTCCAGCCGGTCGCTCGGCTTGGTGTCAGTCGATCGATCCGAACAGCGAGCGTGTCCCCGGGCTCGGCTCCCTCGATAAAGAACGGACCGGTCATCGGGTTCGGTCGGCTCGCGACGGCCACCTCCCGCGCATCGAGGCCGGACGCATCAATCGTGTCGGTGACCACCGTGTCGCCATCCGCGACGCGCAGGCAGGGTTCGGCGACGCCGATCGCATTGAAATATCGTGTGGGATGGAAGCGGTGCGTGGCCATGGGGCTCTCCGGGACATCTTGCTGGCATGGGCCGACCGGTCCGCGCCAAGGCTGATCCAGGCACGCTAGGAACGGGCCGGCGTCGCGGTCAAGGCGCGGCGCGTGTCAGGGTTCCGGCACCGAGATCCGCTTCTGCGTGGAAGGGCTGGCTGGCCTCGTCCGAGACCTCACCCCCAGCGCGTCTGGTGCGGAGCGTGAAGCAGCATGAGCGCGGCGACCAGCATCACGGTCCGAGTGCCGCTTGCCCTTCGGCGCTAGCCGGGGCGGAAGACGATGGTGGCGCCCCTTGAGGAGAGCGCCGCATCGAGCCAAAAATTGGTGACCATAAAGGCAGCGCCAGGTTCAAGTGACCTGCACACGGATCGGCGTCGGCTTGTAGCCGTTACAGGGATTGTTCACCTGCGGACAGTTTGAGATCACGGCAAGCGCATTCATCTCCGCCCGCAATGCCACCTCGCAGCCTGCTGGAGAGACGCCCTGCGCGATTGCGGCGCTGCCGTTAGCATCGACTGGCACACGCATGAAGAAGTTCACGTTAGGTACAACGTCCCGCCGTCCCAGGCCATGCCGAGCCAGGGCGTGTAGGAAGTTCTCGCGGCAGCCCGGGCAGTCCTCGACCCCGTAGAGCATGCGGTTGGATGGCCCACTACAGCAGCCGCCGATTGTGTCGTGGCCGCCGAACTGATCTTCGACGATGGTGAAGATCGGGCGTGCGATGTCGGAGTAGAGCACGTGTCCGGTCGTCAGGAAAATCGTACCCGCTGCTTTCATCGTGTTGGGGGCGTGGTACCGCTCCTCCGGTTCCGCTGCATTGTAGCAGAGGAAGTCGACGGCCTGACGCCCGTACAGATCGGTGATGCGTAGAATGCGACCACGAGGCACGATGCCGCACCAGGGTGCGCCGGCAGGGACTATCTCGTTTAGCATCGGTTACGCTCCCGCCGGTCCATAACGTTGGCGACCAATTTCAAACTCCAAGCGGTTTAGTCATCCCTTACAATCATCTACGATCGTCCGATCCAGCCTCACCGTTCGAGTCTTCCTCCACTTGCGCCGCTGCGGCTTCCGTTGCAGCGCGTTCGTCGCCGCCGTAGCCAGCCTTGGGTACCGCGTCGCCCGCTTCGCCCGCCGCGCCCGCGTCGCTGGACGTCGGAGCTCCTTGGCCCTTTTCCTCCTTGGTCCAACCGGGCTCCCCGGTTCCTTTCTGCTGATCGTTCGGCATCTTCGGCTCCTTGGATAGAAGAGCGAAAGATCGGACGTTGAGGGCAGTTCCGATGTGTTGTGCGGCCGGTCACACCGCGGGAGCAAAATCGTGGCTCCCATTATCGGTACCATCGAGGTGCATGGATCGGATCAGCTGTGCGGCTATGGTCCGGGCGACCTCCTGCAACCAGGGTCCAAGCCGCTCCTAACGGGGCTCCAGAAAGTGCAAGGGCTTGGGGGCAGAGAGGCCGATTTGGTTCGCAGCTTTCGACCGATAGGCGATGGACACGCTGAAAGACGGACTGTACCCGGCCGAAATACATAGCATTTCCAACGCGGTAAAGCTTGAGGGTTGCGTCGCCCTACCCTCAAGGTTCGAAGACTCTCCAGCATTTCGGTGAGAAAACCTGGCTCTGTTCCGTCGCCGCACCATCAAGGTCGCCGCAAAAACCCAGACCAAACCTGCGCCTCAGCGCGGCGGCTGGGTTGGGAGAGACAGGTTGTGCGGAGGCCGACTGGAGCAGCGGTGGGAACTGGATTACGAAATTCTCTGGCTTCGGCCCTCCGGGGGTGAGTACCTCGCCCCTCTGCTCGAAGCGCTAGAGAAAACTCGAGGAGCGGGCAGGGGATTCGGACAGGGCGTGCGCAGCGAATTCCAGGGCTGTCCGGACCACGGAGCGTTGCGCCGGTCCACCCAGGCAGATACGGACTGCCTCCGGAGCCGTGCCCTGGGTCCCGAACACGTCGCTGGCAACGACGCCAAGGCCGCAGGAGGCCATGTGACCCACAAAGGCGGACCGGCTCCAGAGAGGCGGCAATGCCAGCCAGGCATGGAAGGCCGCCGGGTCGGTCGTGACCAGATCGGGCGGCAAGATCGCCGCGACGAGAGCCTGACGTTCGCGCGCCTCTGCGCGGATCGCTGCAAGGAGCGCGTCCGCGGTCCCGTCCTTGATCCATCGCGTCGCGAGCGTCGCCGTGATCGGCGAGACCATGACATTCGCGGCCCGCACGGCGGATGCGAAGTTCCAGCCCGAACGCGCATCGGGCACCACGACATAGGCAACGCGCAATCCGGCCCCGAGGCATTTGGACAATGTGGCGACATGCCAGGTGATGTCGGGTGCGATCGATGCAAAAGCCAGCGGCGGCGTGTCGGAGAGCAGGCTGTAGGGGTCGTCCTCGATGATTGGGACGCGGTTCTTTCGCGCGATGCCCGCGATCTCCTGGCGGCGCCCGATCGGCATCGTCCGGGTCGTCGGATTGCACAGGGTGGGATTGAGGTAGAGCGCCTTCGGCTGGTGAAGCCGGCAGGCCTCGTCGAAAGCCGCCGGCAATACTCCGTGCTGGTCGGTTGCGATTCCGACCAGATCCAGCCCAAGCTGCTCGGCGATCGCCTTCATGCCAGGATAGGTCAGCGGCTCGGCCAGAACCACGCCGCGCTCCTTTTCCGCCAGGACCGTGGTGGCAGCCAGCAAGGCCGCATGGGCGCCGGGGACGACCGCGACGCGGTCCAGCCCCGCTGCAACGCCGCGCCGCCCCAGCCACTCGATGGCAGCCTGCTTGTCTGCCTCCGTCCCACCGAACCGCTGGTAACGCAGCACGCGGACAAGCTCGGCAGGCGGCAGCTCCAGGTCGGCGCCAAGCTTGGTCCAGAGTGCCATGTCGGCCGGCTCTGGCGGCATGTTCATGGAAAAATCGACTATCTCGCCACGTGCACCGGGGCCGCTCGTGGATACCGGCGTCCCGATCACGAAGGTGCCCTCGCCGACGCGCGATTCAATCAGGCCCCGCCGCTGCGCTTCCGCGTACCCGCGTGCCACCGTCGTGAAATCGAGGCCGAGCAGCCGGGCCAATTGCCGCTGCGCCGGCAGACGCTGGGCCGGAAGCAGCCGCCCTTCCGCCAAGTCACCTTGGATCGCCTCCGCGATGGCAATGTAGCGAGGCTTCGCGCCGTTGGTCAGGCTTGGTACCCAGTCACTCATATCGTGCTTCCAATCACCGCCAGCCGATTGCGCTTGCATTGACTGCATTCACATGAGGCATTTAGCACAACCAGCATGCAGGGTGAAGCTCATCGTCGGAGTGGGCAGATCGTCATCGACTGGCTGATCGGGCCATGTGGCCCTCCTGCCCGGCCGTGACGCTTCACGAAATAGCTGGGGCATGCACGACCTTTATCCATGACTTGACCGACTGGATTGATGGGCCCACGGTGAATGCATTCACTGCATGGCGCCATCCTGCTAAGTCTTGGGATGCCGCCGACTCGGAGAGGTGTCATGGAGCAGGCGAAATGGCCGGATACGGTCGCTCAGCACCAGGTCCAGGATGTTGCTTCGTTCCGCTTCGGCGCCTTCCATATCCACCTGTCCGAGCGATGGCTGTTCCGTGACGGAGACCCAGTGCCTCTCGGGGGTCGGGCCTTCGACATCCTGGCCTTCCTCGTGCAGAGGGCCGGCCAGGTGGTCCGACACGACGAGCTGGTCGCCAATGTCTGGCCAGGCATAAGAGTCAGCCCGGGCACGCTCCGCGTGCATCTGGCGGCGGTCCGCAAGGCGCTCGGCTGCAGGCCGAAGCGTGCCCGCTACATCGTCAACATCCCTGGCCGGGGTTATAGTTTCGTGGCCCCCGTCCTGCCCGCCTTCGGCAGGGCCTGCTGGTCAGACGACGCGCAGGGTCCTCCCATCCCGCGGTCTGCCATCGGCGCCCTCCTCGAACCATCTGCGGGAGCAGCCATTGAATGGCTCCGTCACCATCCCGCCGGTCTCGACCCAATGGGGCCGGACATCGCTGAGCATCTCTTAGCAACTCTCAACACCCTTGGCCCTCCGGTCTACGGCACAGTTGCGACGCGTCGGGACCTCGAGGACGAGCCTGGCGAGAAGCGCATCAACGGGACAGCCACCATCAACGGGTCGCCCCTCCCCTTTGAAGCGCGCGGCACGACACAGGCGGAGGATCCGCAGTTGGTTCGCAGGAAGCTCGCGATCGCTGCCGCCGTCACGCTACTGACCTGTGTCGCCGGGTTTGGCAACGCGCCGGCGCGCGCCGAGACGGCGCCGCAGGCGACCGCGCAGGTAACCTACTACAGGACGGCGACCATCGACGGCGTGCAACTCTTCTACCGCGAAGCTGGCCCATCCGAAGGTCCGGTCGTGCTCCTGTTGCACGGCTTCCCGACCTCGTCGCACATGTTCCGCAACCTGATCCCCGCCCTGTCGGGCCGCTACCGCGTCATCGCGCCGGACTATCCGGGCTTCGGCCAGAGCGCGGCGCCGGACCACAAGCAATTCACCTATACCTTTGCGCGCTATGCGTCCTTGATGGACGGGCTGCTCCAACATCTCGGGGCCGCGCGCTATGCCATGTATGTCATGGATTACGGGGCCCCGGTTGGCTATCGACTGGCGCTGCTGCACCCGGACCGGGTCACAGCCCTGATCATCCAGAACGGCAACGCCTATGCGGAGGGGCTTGGGGCTTTCTGGGATCCGATCAAGGCGTACTGGTCCGATGGCTCGGATGCGCACCGGCGCGCGCTCCAGTTCCTCGTGGCGCCGGAGACCACAAAATTTCAGTACACCGACGGCGTCGCGGATGTCGCGCGTATCAGCCCGGACAATTGGGTGCACGACCAGGCGCTGCTCGACCGCGCCGGCAACCGCGATATCCAGCTCGACCTGTTCCGCGATTACGGCAGCAACCTGCCACTCTATCCGCAATTCCAGGCGTTCTTCCGTCAATATCAGCCGCCGACGCTGATTGTCTGGGGCAAAAACGACAAGATCTTCCCGGCGGCCGGTGCCAGCCCCTACCTGCGCGACCTGCCCAAGGCAGAGCTGCATCTGCTCGATACCGGGCATTTTGCGCTCGAGGACAAGCTCGACGTCATGGCGCCGATGATCCACCAATTCCTGGACCGCTCGATCGCGCCGGGTCGAGGCGTTCGCCCGTGATCTGGAAACCTGCCCTCGGTGCCGACCGCAATGCGAGTTCGGGCGCCATAACAAGGGTGCTTCGCTCGCGGCGACGGACATCGCATCGCTCGGCGTGATCGCGCCGTTGGACGCACCACGAACTCCTCTTTGCACGAAGGACGGCAAAGGCATGAACACCATCACCACTGCCGACGGCACGTCGATCTACTTCAAGGATTGGGGGGCCGGCCAGCCCATCGTCTTCAGTCACGGCTGGCCGCTCAGCGCCGACGCCTTCGAGGACCAGATGTTCTTCCTCGCGTCCCGGGGCTACCGTTGCATCGCCCATGACCGACGCGGACATGGTCGGTCGAGCCAGCCGTGGCAGGGCAACGATCTTGATACCTACGCCGATGATCTCGCCGCTCTGGTTCAGGCACTCGACCTGCGTGACGCGGTGCATGTCGGCCATTCGACCGGCGGCGGCGAGGTGGCCCGCTACATCGGTCGCCATGGCACGGGCCGCGTCGCCAAGGCCGTACTGATCGGCGCTATCCCGCCGCTGATGCTGAAGACCGCAGCAAACCCCATCGGCACGCCGATTGAGGTCTTCGACCAGCTGCGTGCCGCCGTCCAGGCGGATCGTTCGAAGTTCTGGAAGGAGCTCAGCCTTCCCTTCTATGGCTACAACCGCCCGGATGCGCAGATCTCGGAAGGCGTGCGGGAAGATTTCTGGCGCCAGAGCATGATGGCCGGTTTCCCTGCTTCCTATTTCTGCATCAAGGCATTCTCCGAGACCGACCTCACCGAGGATCTCGGCCGGTTCGATGTCCCGACCCTTGTCCTGCATGGCAGTGACGATCAGATCGTCCCGATCGGTCCATCGGCGATGCTGTCGTCGAAGCTCATCAGGAATGCCACGCTCAAGGTGTATGACGGCGCGCCGCACGGCATGTGCACGACTTTGAAGGACCGCGTCAACGCCGAGCTGCTCGCCTTCCTGGCCTAGCCACCCGCTGCCATTCGCCACCACGCGGGGCCGCCTCAAGACGCACTTGTTCGGGAGCAGAAGCGATGACTGGCATGCTTGAAAGGAAGATCGCCGTCGTCACGGGCGGGTCGACCGGCATCGGTCTGGCCACCGCACGGTGCTTCGCCACCGAAGGCGCCAGGGTCTTCGTCACCGGGCGCCGCACGGCCGAACTCGCCAAAGCCGTTGCCGAGATCGGGCCGAACGGTACAGGCATCCAGGCCAATTCAGCCAGCCTGACCGATCTCGATCACCTCTACGATCGGGTCAGGACCGAAGCCGGGCACATTGATGTGCTGTTCGCAAATGCCGGTGGCGGTTCGATGCTGCCTCTCGGCTCGATTACCGAGGAGCAATACGAGGACACCTTCAGCCGCAACGTGAAAGGCACGCTGTTCACGGTGCAGAAGGCGCTGCCGCTGCTCGCCGATGGCGCGTCGATCATCCTCACCGGCTCGACCGCCGCATCCAGCGGCACGCCCGCCTTCAGCGTCTATGCAGCGTCAAAGGCAGCCATCCGCGCCTTCGCCCGCAACTGGATCCTCGATCTCAATGGGCGCGGCATCCGCATCAACGTGCTCAGCCCCGGCCCCACGCGGACACCTGGCTTGGTCGGCCTGGCGGGGCCCGAGGCCGCGCATCAGCAGGGCCTGCTGGACCACATGGCCACACAAGTGCCGCTGGGACGCGTCGGAGAGCCCGACGAAGTTGCCAAGGCCGCGCTGTTCCTTGCCTCCGATCATGCCAGCTTCATCACTGGCTCGGAGCTCTTCGTCGACGGCGGCGCGGCGCAGATATGAGGGAGATGCTGCAACACGAATCGGACAGCAAACCATGACGCAAATACCGGGGCATCGCGTGGCGGCGGCGGCGCTCGCTTGCATCGCCATCGTCGCGCCGTCCATGCCTGGGCGCACGGAAGGGCCGTGTTCGCCGATCTACGGCGTCACCATTCCCCCCGGCTACCGCCAATGGGAGATGATCGCCCCATCTCACGAAGCCGGACTCGATGAGCTTCGGGTCATTCTTGGCAATCCGATGGCGATAGGCGTCTTCCGGGATGCGGTGCTGCCCTTCCTGGACGGCACCATCCTGGTGAAGCTGGCGTGGAAGCACGTGCCGCTGGCCGGTATCGACAGAGCCTACCTTCCCGAGCGAGCGACCACGGTCCAGGTGATGGTCAAGGACTCGAAGCGTTACCTCGATACGGGTGGCTTGGGTTTCGGCCGGTTCATCAACAGCGAACCGATGGACGAGGCGCAGCATCGGACATGCTTCGCCTGCCATGAAGCTAATGTCGATGGACACGATTACGTTTTAACCCGGCATGCGCCCTGACGCTTACCGGTGCGGAGCGCAATCCCTATTGCGATCGCAGCCAACCCGCCCGGCTGATCATCCGCGCCTGTCTGGGTCGGGCCTGCAAACTGAAACAACAGATCTCGATCCACCGACAGGAGATGCCAATGACCAGCAGGCTTCGACACCAGCCCTCGCGCCGCGGCTTCTGCCTCTGCTGCCTTGCGGCACCGGCCATGGCGGCGAGTGGCGTCTGGCTGACACCCCGACAGGCTTATGCCGAAGCGCTGGGCATCGTCGAGCTGATCAGGTCGGAAGCAGCAAAGGCGCCGATCGCCACCCATCGGCTACGCGGCAATGTCACGGTGCTCGAAGGCTCGGGCGGCAACATCGCGGTCCTCACCCGTGCGGACGGGAAGTTGCTGGTGGATGCCGGGATCAGCGTCTCGCAGCGGCAGGTCAGCGCTGCGCTGGTCGGCTTGGGCCCGCAACCCGTGACACATGTCATCAACACCCATTGGCATTTCGACCACGCCAATGGCAACGAATGGCTGAGCTCTCTGTCGCCGCAGATCATCGCGCATGAGAACACGCGCAAGCACCTATCCACCATGCAGCGGGTGGAAGACTGGAATTACGATTTCGCGCCCCTATCCGCCGCAGCCCTGCCGACCGAGCTGTTTTCGCAGGAACACACCGTGGCGCTGAGAGGCAGCACGATCGCGCTGAACTATTATGGCGCGGCCCACACCGATAGCGACATTGCCGTCCGCTTCGTCGATGCCGACATCCTGCACGCCGGGGATACCTTCTGGAACGGCATCTATCCCTTCATCGACTATTCGACCGGTGGCAGCATCGACGGGTCGATCCGTGCCGCCGAGGCGAACCTGGCGGCAACCACCGACAGGACGATTATCATTCCGGGACATGGTAAGCCCGTCAGCAATCGCGCCGAGTTGCAGGCCTTCCGTGACATGCTGGTTGGCATCCGCGACAAAGTTGCGGCACTGAAGCGGCAGGGCATGTCGGTCCCAGAAATGGTCGCTGCCAAGCCGACCGCCAAGTGGGACGCCAAGTGGGGCGGCTTCGTCATCGACCCAGCGTTTTTCACCAGGTTGGTGGCGGAGGGCGTTTGATATGGTCCTATCTCTCACCTCGATCCCTTGCTCATCGAGTGCCAAGCCATGAGCGGCTACGGTCGGGTGTTCAACCACGCGGTCGCACACGGTTTTCTGCTCGCCTCGGCATTGATGGCGTCAGCTGTAGCAGCGGAGGCGGGGATGAGTGATATCAAGCGGCTCGACAGCGCCTATTCCTTCGCCGAGACGGTCCAGCGGCTACGCGGCAAGCTTGAAGAGCACGGCTTCACCATCTTCGCCACGATCGACCAGCGCGAGGCGGCGCGGTCGGTAGGCCTCGACATGCCGCCCACCACGCTCCTCGTTTACGGCAATCCGCGCGGTGGTACCCCGCTGATGCTTGCCGCCCCGGATGTCGCATTGGAACTGCCGTTGAAAATCCTGGTGCGGCAGGAGGCCGGCGGCCAGGTCCTCATCGTCTACACCCCGGCCGCGGCGCTCGAGGGCCGGTACGGCCTCCCCGCCGGCATGGCCGGCAAGCTCGCGGGCGCCGAGACCCTGCTCGCCGCAGCCGTCCAACGCTAGACCAGCCCGGCCATCCGCCCTCCGTCCCATGCAAGAGGCCAGATCATGACTCCGACCCCGAGGGAAAGTAGCAGGGACCGCAGTCCCGCCAGCCGCTCGCGGCGCGGCATCCTGTCCGGCGCCGTCGGCATCGCCGCCGCGGAACGGGCTGCCGCCGATAGCCTGGCCGATGTGCCACCGCGCGGCCCTGGCGAGCCGCTCTCCGCTTCGAGCGAGCGCTCCAGCTTCGTGCATATCGACCGCATCCCAGAAGCCGGCCCGGGCCGCCGCCACCTCGACCCGAGTGAGGCCATCAACTCCAAGACGCCGCTTGACCGTCTCGTCGGCACCATCACGCCCGCCGACTTGCATTACGAGCGCAGCCATTCCGGCGTGCCCGACATCGACCCGGCGCAGCACCGGCTGCTCGTCCACGGCATGGTCAAGCGGAACCTCGTCTTTACCATGGAGGATATACGCGCGATGCCTTCGACCTCGCGCGTCGCCTTCCTCGAGTGCACCGGCAATGGCTGGGAGAATTGGAAGGAGGCCTCGCCCGATGTGACGGTGCAGAACACCCATGGCCTTATCAGCACGAATGAGTGGACCGGGGTCCCCCTCGCCTTCCTCCTCGACCTCGTTGGCACCGACCCGGCCTCGACCTGGATGTTGGCCGAGGGCGGCGACGGCTCCGCCGTGGCGCGCAGCATCCCCCTCACCGACGAGATCATCGCCGAGGGCATGCTCGCCTACGGCCAGAACGGCGAGCCGCTGCGCCCCGCCCATGGCTTTCCGCTCCGCCTGTTCCTGCCGGGCTTTGAGGGCAACCTGAACATCAAATGGCTGCGGCGACTGAAGTTCGGCGACCGTCCCTTCATGACGCGCTGGGAGACCGCCCGCTACACGCAGCTCCAGGCAGATGGCTCGGCGCGCCAGTTCCAACTTCGCCACGACGTCAACTCGGTGATCAACTCGCCTTCGGGCATGATGCAGATCAAGCCCGGCTACAACCGCATCACCGGCTTCGCCTGGAGCGGCCATGGCCGCATCACCCGCGTCGAGGTCAGCACCGACGGCGCGAAGACCTGGCGTGACGCGACGCTTGCTGGCCCCGCCTTGCCCAGGGCGCAGACCTATTTCCAAGCCGATTGGCGGTGGGATGGCAGCCCGACCAAGATCGTTAGCCGCTCAACCGACGAGAAGGGCAATGTGCAACCCGACCGGGCCAGCTTCATCGCGCGGACCGGGACAAATGCCCTCTTTCACTACAGCGCCCAGCAAACCTGGGCCGTCGACGCCGAGGGGAAGGTGCGCAATGTCCTGGCATAAACCGGTTCTGCATGTCCTCGCAGTCCTACTCACCTGCGCCCTGGCCGCCTCCGCCGCTGACTTTGGCCGCCCTGCCACGCCGGATGAGATTCGGCTCTGGGACATCGACGTCCGGCCGGACGGCACCGGCCTGCCGCCGGGCCGCGGCAACGTCGCCCGCGGTCAGCAGGTTTTTGAGGAGAACTGCCTCGCCTGCCATGGCGAGCGTGGCCAGGGTGGCATCGCGGACCGTCTCGCCGGCGGCCAGGGTAGCTTGGCCTCCGCGCATCCGATCAAGACGGTCGGCAGCTTCTGGCCCTATGCGACGACGCTCTTCGATTATGTGCGGCGCGCCATGCCCTACCCGGCGCCACAGACGTTGAGCGACGACGACACCTATGCGGTGGTCGCCTACATCCTCAACCTCAACGGACTCGTGCCAGACGGCGCGACCCTCGACCGCTCGGGCCTGCTCGCGGTCCGTATGCCCAACCGCGACGGCTTCCGGCCGGATGCTGAGTTCCGCACGATCCACAACGCCCGTCAGCCTTCTGCAGGCAAGCCGTGACAAATGCTCCCTCTGCGAGGTGGCTTTCTCGATCGGCTGTCGCAAGCTCCGTTGGCTCAAGCATTCGCCCGTTCTGCTCGTGCCTGAATCTGGCGAGGGCTTAGCTTGGCGGTTCCGTTGCAAAGTTCGCAGCAAGCCGCAAATGCCCGTGGTAGGTTTCGGATTAGGCGGCGATCTGGAACAGCTCGGCGACAAGGGTGGTTTG